>DATDQC010000033.1:0-2882 GCA_035292455.1 Thermoplasmatota archaeon | reverse complement strand
CACCACGACGTCTTCCACATGCCGAATACGCGGGCCGTGGGCTACCCGGTCGGCTCGGGAGCCTGGCGCTCGAGGATGAGGTTGAGGACGTCCTCGGGGTCGCTGATCCTGCGCAGCTCCTCGCGGCTCATCACCGGCGTCCCCTCGATGGAGGTGCGGGTGGTGCGCGCCACCACGAAGAAGCCGGGTCGCCCCGTGATGCGGCTCACACTCGCCACGACACGGGCGCGGCGCCGCAGCTGCGGCGAGTCCTCGCCGACACCGGTGAGGAGGGTGTCGCCCTCGGCGCGGGAGAGGGCGTCGAAGGGGCTCCGGCGCGTCGAGCGCACCTCGTAGCCGAGCGCCGTGAGGAGGCGCGCCACCACGGCGGCCATGGGGTCGCCCTGCGGCTCGGCCTGCGGCGGCTCGTAGCGCTGCGGGTCGAACTCGGTGAAGGGGTCGAGGGGGCGGATCAGTTCCGAGCGCAGGTAGGCCTCGAGCCGCATCGCGGCGTCGATGGAGGCGCTCATCCCCTCCTCGTACATCTGGATGGCCCGGCGCGACACCCCGGCCACCTGCGCGATGGCGCCGAGGCTGAGGTGGAGCCGCTCGCGCGCCTCCCGGAGAGCCGCGGCGTCGAGGTGGACGTAGAAGCCACCTGGAGCCGCGAAGACCATTGGCTTGGCGCCGTGCAGCAGGTACTCCTCGAGCGTGTCGGGGGTGACGATGGGGATGCCGTGGCGGGCGTACACCACCCCGGTCTCGAGCTCGCCGGTGCCGGCGCGCAGGCCGACCAGGACGGGGCGGGCGTCGAGGAACTTGCACAGGAGCTTCACCTCGCCCGCGATGGGTTCGGAGAGCGCGTCGACGTTGGTGAGGACCTTGAGCATGACGAGGTCCTTGCCGCGGCGCGCCACGAGGTCGAAGGAGACCGGCCGCAGGTCGCAGCGTTCGCTCACCTCGAAGCCCGCCCGGGTCATGGTCGCCCGGACCTGCTCGATGAGGTCGGAACGCGGCATCTTGGTACGATGGATGGTTTGGGGTTCTATAAGAACAATACTGTGGATGCCTGGAGGGGGACGTGGGCGCCGCCGCATCCAAAGATTATCATTTGCATCGTTGAAATCAATTGCATCCCCGAAGCCGTGGACCGTGCCGCGCCTTCGCTCAAATCGGGCCACCCAAACGCCTTTCATGGCGACCTGGGTCCCCAGGCGTCGCTTTCGGTGCTTGGATGACCGACCGTTCTTTCTTTGACAGGCCCGCCCAGGCCGCCGCCATCCTCTTCGGCGTCGTCCTCATCGCCGCGAGCGCCCCCTTCACCGCCAAGCTCTGGGGCGAGCAGGAGAAGACCTTCATCCTCGACTGGGGCGAACTCTCTGCGGCCGACGCTGACGGCGAGACGCCGGGCCTGGGCGAGCAGGGCACGGTGACCCTTGACGTGACCGGTTTCGGCTCCTCGCTCGTGGTGACCCTCCCTGCCTGCGCCGACTCGGCTGCGGCGCCCGCGCAGCCCACCGCCACCGTGTCGTGGACTCTCTCTCGCGGCAGCGTAAGCCTGGCAAGCGGGGAGGCCACCTGCGCCGAGGCGGACGGCTACGCCTTCCGCGTCGAACTCTCCTCCAAGCCCACGATGGGGGAACGCTCCGTCCCCGACCGCCCCGGCGACCGCGAGCGCGGTGCCGCGCGCACCGAGGTGTGGGCCGCGTACGAGGACGCCAACGCCACCTCCACCTACACGCTCACCCACGACTGGAGCCGCCCGGCCGGCCCCGCTCCGCTCCCCGGACTCCCCCTCGATCCGACGCTCGACTACCGCATCGCCCTTGAGGCGTTCGTGTGGGACGTCGCCCTCAACCCCGCCCCCTCCGGGGAGGTGCGCTGATGGCGGCGGGAACGGGGCCCGGCCCGCTCGGGCGCGCCTTCCACCGCTTCGCCATCCACAAGGACGTCGACGAGCTCCTCGAGCAGGCCCACTCCAAGCAGGGCCTGAAGAAGACGCTCGGCGCCCTCGACCTCGTCGTCCTCGGTGTCGCCGGCATCATCGGCGCCGGCATCTTCGTCCTGGTGGGCGAGGGGGCCGAGACGGCGGGGGTGGGGGTCGTGCCCGCGTTCGTCGTCGCGGCACTCATCTGCGTCGTCGCCGGCTACGCCTACGCCGAGCTTGCCGCGGCCATTCCGGCCTCCGGCTCCGCCTACGCCTACCTCTACACCGCGCTTGGCGAGCTCCCAGGCTGGCTGGTGGCGTGGGCGCTCATCCTGGAGTATGCCGTGGGCGCCATCGCCGTCGCCATCGGCTGGCGCAACAACTTCCTCGCCCTCCTCAAGCAGTTCGCGGGGAGCGACATCTTCGACGGCAAGTGGAGCTACGGCCTCACGCACAGCCCCTTGGAGTCGGTGACCCTCGAGCGGTTCCAGGGCGGGGCGCTCGAGTCCACCCACCTCACCGGCGTCATCAACCTCCCCTCCATCGCCATCGTGGGGCTGTGCGCCGGCCTCCTCTATTTCGGCACCAAGGAGAGCGCCCGCTTCACGGCCGTCCTCGTGGCCATCAAGGTCGCCATCCTCGCCATGGCCATCGGCGTCGGGTTCTACCTCTTCTCGTGGGACAACATCTCCGGCGACCGCTTCTTCCCCGGAAACGGCGAGGCGTTCTTCGACTCCGTGAAGGCGGTCTTCGCCGCGGGGGCGATCATGTTCTTCGCCTACATCGGCTTCGACTCGGTCTCCACCACGGCGGAGGAGACCCGGAACCCGAGGAAGGACCTCCCCATCGGCATCCTCGGCAGCCTGCTCATCACCACGGTGCTCTACATCCTCGCCGCCGGGGCCCTCATCGGCGCGACACCGGCGAGCCTGTTCGTCGGCGACTCCGCGACCGCCCAGCAGGCGCGCGGCGAGCC
>DATDQC010000032.1:0-2013 GCA_035292455.1 Thermoplasmatota archaeon | reverse complement strand
TGGCGGGGAGTGTGGCGAGTGCCCCGAGGAGAAGGCTGGTGTGCTCCAGGTCGACGTAGCGCACCTCGAGTTCGACGCCGACCACGCCACCGTCCGAGAGGTCCGGGACCGCGTCGCCGGCGTAGTAGTTGTCCGAGTTGTCGAGGAGCAGGGTGTAGGACGTGACGCCGTCGGACCGCAGGACAATCTCGGTCGGCCGGTCGACGTGCAGCCGGCTCCACTCCGCATGGTAGCTGAAGGGGCGGGTGAGGTCCAACTCGCCGTCACCGGGGAGGTTGCGGGCCCACTCGGCATCCACCACGTAGACGTCGATGGCGCCGCCGTCTGGGGTCACCCGCACCTCGATGGGTTCTCCCGCGCCTGTGGGTTGGATTCCGTCCCCCCGCACCGAGCCGGGGGCGAGGTTGAAGGCCTCGTCGAGGTCGCCATGGCTCACACCCGCGGGGCCCGGTTCGGCCGCCAAGGCCCACACCAGCGCCCCGCTCCCGAGGACGATGGCCAGCACCACGATGCGCCTCATGCCGGCCTCCGGGAACGTCGCATCGCCAAGGCGGTCGCCGGCCAGGCCAGGGCGGCGAGCAGGGCCGAGGCGAGGAGGACCTGGAGGGCGGGGTCGTAGAGCTCCTGGTCCTCGGCGACCGTCACGTCATGGGAGAGGAAGCGCAGGTAGAGCAACAGGGTCGCCGCCGCCGGCAGCGTGAGGAACGCGACGAACCCGGCGAACGCCGGTGGAACCGGCTGAGGGGCCTGCGGCGCCGCGGGTCCCCAGTGGCTGCGGATGCGCTCCCACATCCGGGTGCGCCCGACGCCCACGGCCACGCTGGAGCCGACCAGGGCCCCGAGCAGGTTGAACTGGAGGTCCTGCATGGTGTTGGTGTAGCCGCCCTGGTCGATGGTCTGGAAGGCGGTCTTCCCAAAGTATTCGTAGAGCTCGGTGCCCACGCCGCCGCAGAGCGAGCCCATGAAGGCGACCAGGCCCACGCGGAAGCCGCTCCACCCCAGGCCGCGCCGCAACTGGTAGAGTTCGATGAGGTAGGCGATGGCCATGGCGCTCGCCGTCTGGCCCACACCGTGGGTCAGGTTGTCCCACCACTCGTAGACGTGGTAGGTGCCGTTGACGCCGTGCATCCCGAGGAGTCCCATGTGGTAGGGGTCGGTGGCGGCGAGCGAACCTCCTCCGTAGTGCAGGAGGAGGCCGCCGACCATGACGATCTGGATGTAGGCCGGGATGCGGACGTCGGTGCGCCAGAGGGCGTAGGTCACGGCGCTTCCGAGGAGGGTCCCGGAGAGCGCGTAGTTTCGCCACAGTTCGAGGCCGCGCGCGTGGTTGAGGATGCCGAGCAGGGCGAAGAGGACGAGGCCGATGAGGAAGGGGGCGACATGCCGCCAGGACCTGGCGTCCACCTGGCGCCGGGTTTCCGCGCCCACTGCGTTTTCGGCGCTCATCGGCCCTCCTCGAGCCAGTTGCGCTCCTCGACCTGGCCTTTGGCGTGCCAACGCCGCATGCTGGTCTCCGAGGCGCACGCCGAGCAGAGGCCGAACATCGCCCAACTGTCGGTGGCGCAGGCCGGAAGGCCGCAGCCGCGGCAGGCGATGCGGGCGAGTCGGGTGCGGCAGATGTGGCAGGTGCCTGGCGGGCGGGCGGCCTCGGCCTCCGGTTGCGTCTCCGCTGCCTGGCGAGGGCCGAGCGCGAGAAGCGCCTCGTCGTCGAGAAGGCTGCCCTCTACCATGGCACGTCCTTCAGTTTGAGGCGGTACCCGATGATGTTCACCAGGAGGTGCAGGCCCGGAGTGAGGACGAGGAGGGTGGTGAGTGTCATCCAGTGGCCGAAGAAGGCTTCGCGCACCCAGCCGTCGGCGAGGAGCGGCGAGCCCATCCAGGCACCGAGGAGCCCAAAGACGACGAAGTCGAGTTGGTCGAACGGCACCCAAGGCGTTCCCCGCGGCTTGCCGCGGCGGCGCTTGAAGTAGCTCTTCACGGCGTCGCCGACGAGCGCCATGAAGCCGACGAGCG
>DATDQC010000031.1:0-4110 GCA_035292455.1 Thermoplasmatota archaeon | reverse complement strand
GGCCGACGCTCCCCGGCCGAAGTCCTGCAAGCGGTCGGCGGCGGCCCCATCGTGCGCCTCGATGAGCACGGCGCGCAGGCAAGCCCCGCCGACGTGGTGGCCCGCGCCCGGGGCGGCGACCTGACGCTCGTCCTCGGCGCCTTCCCCTCCGGGGACTTCACCCCCGCCTGGAAACTAGCCGCACCGGACGCGGTCTCCATCTGGAACGAGCCCCTCAACGCCTGGGCCGTGGCCGGGGAGCTTGCGGCGGCGTGGCGGGCGAAGTGGGGGCCTTAGCGGCCTTCGGGGAAGGAGCCGGGAAGGTAGCAGACACCTTCCGCCCCTCCCGACTGGACGACGGCATAGAGTTCGTACGAAAGGACTGCGGTGGGGCTCTGGGCGACGAGGCGAAGTTCGTACAGACCGGGACCCGCCGACATGGGTTCGCCGAGCACAAAGCCGGTAGCGCTCTCGAAGGCCCCAACCGTGTACGTGGAGGTTTCGCCTCTCGGGGACAGGAGCAACACCGCCACGGGGGCTTGCGTCGTGGCGACCCGGTAGCCGTAAGGCCAGGGAACGGTCCGCGGGCCCCGCCTCGAACGAAAGCGAGGGATCTCCTGCGGCCGCGGCGCCCACCACCGTGAACTCTCCACGCTGCTCAAACGGCTTGCATGCAAAGTCAAGCTTGGAGGTCTCGGGGGCCTCCGGGCTGTGGCCCACGCATCCACTTAGCCAGACCATGGCGAGGCCCCCGACCAGAATCCGCGCTAGAGTCACGGGCAGACAGCTGCCGGACGCACCTTAGAAGTTGCGGTGCCTCATGCCTTCGCCTTGATTCTCTTCATGGTGAAGAGGCTCTCGCGCTCCATCTCCTCGAGCCGGAACGCGATGAACTTGCGCACCTCGTCGAGCTCGGGGAGGACCTTGAACTCGAGGGCGTTGACGCGCCGCTTGGTCTTCTCGACCTCGTCGAGGAGCTTCTTGATGGCGGTCTCCAGCTCGGCGGCGACGATGATCTGCTCGACCAGGGCCTCGTGGGAGGAGACCGCGTCGTCGATGGCGGCCGAGGTGCCGATGAGGCCGTAGCCTCGGGCGGCAAGCGGGTGGCGAACCGCCTCGGCCTTGATCTTGGGGACCTTGACGCCCATGATGTTGTGCTCCTTGAGGTGCACCTCGGGGACCGCGGTGGCGGTGTGGGCCACCGACTTCACGGCGAGGGCCCCCTCGACGGCGAGGGCGACCTTCATCGCCTCCTCCGCCGAGGCGTAGCGCTTCACCAACTCCGCCCGCACGGTCTTGACCTTGGGGAGGATGGCGAAGATCTCGTACATCAGGCCGTCCCGCTTCTTCTTGAGGAGGTTGTAGCCCGACTTGGAGAGCGCGATCTTGCGCTTGACGTTGATGAGCTCGCTCCGCGTCGGGGTGACGTTCTGGGCGGCCATGGGGCAAAGCGGCGACAGGGGGGGTCGGGATGAAGCTTGCGGACCCT
Source organism: Thermoplasmatota archaeon (assembly GCA_035292455.1). GTDB lineage: Archaea > Thermoplasmatota > E2 > JACPAO01 > JAHFTW01 > DATDQC01. The sequence goes on along the minus strand of DATDQC010000031.1, from coordinate 2,642 downwards.
TTGGGTTACCTGCCACAGGCTTTTTCCGTGCCCCGGCCTGTCGGCTCGTCGTCATGCCCGTCCTGGAATGGAACCGTAAACAGGAGTACGAAGTCGCCGACTATCCTTTGCAGGGGCTGCAGGCGCGCCTCGTCCTCCAGGTGGACCTGGGGGGCGACGTTCCCCCCGCCGCCGTGCGCCGCATCGCGCTCCGGGCCATCCAGCGCATCCTTGCGGAGGCCGACGAGGACGAGTTCCTCACTGCCGCGGCCAACGAGGCCGACCTGCTCTCCTCGACGCCCGCCGGCGAATCCAACGGCGCCTCCCGCAACGGCTGGATCCAGCCCGCCGGGATGGACCTCCGGGTGGTGAAGTCCGCCCACCGCCTCCTCCTGGAGGTCGCCAAGCGGGCGGAGTCGGGCCGGGCGGTGCTCGCCTCGGAGCTGGTGGGGGCCGCAGGGCTCTCCGCCCCCACCATCGGGCGCCTGCTGCGGGACGGCGAACCGGGCGCCGACTACCTGCGGACCTACGTCCGGGTGACCCCCGAAGGGCGCACCAAGGCGCTCGACCTCACCACGGAAGGGCGGATGCTCGCCTCCAAGGTGCGGGCCGGCGTCGTCCCGGTGTAGGCTGGAAACCGCGGGCTCCGGCCCCTCCGTGGGGTCGCGCTCAGGTTTATCCATACCCCTCAGGATGATGCGGGACGAGGCGTGCGACGATGGACGGAACCTGCGGCAACTGTGGCGGCACCCTGCAAGGAAACCCGGGCGAGACGGTCCGTTGCGGAGCCTGCGGGACCTCCATGGCCATGCCGCCCCCCGAAACCGGGCGGTTCGCCGCCATCCTCGCCAAGGCCGACCCCGTCGCGAGCCTCAAGCGGAACTGGTTCCTCCTCCTGTTCGCAGCCACCTTCGGCTGGATCGACTGGACGATGCACCGCTCAGTCGTCTTCGTCGTCGTCCTCGCCAACGTCGCACTCGTCCTGGCCCTGTTTGGCAACGTCCTCGCTGCCGCGGTTGGCCTGCCCCGCTACACCGCGAGGTTCCCCCGGCGGTGGGTGCCCCTCGTCTTCGCGATGGTGCCGCTGCTCTACTACGCGCTGCGGGCGTTCGGCTCGTTCCAGGACCGGCTGCCCATCTTCCTCACCACCCTCGGCATCGTCCTCCTCACCATCGTCGCCGGCCCTTCCCTCGACCAGCGCCTGGAGCCGTTCTACGCGCGCCGCAACCGGAGCCTGCCCGGCTGGTCGCGCCGCCTCGCCGTGCCCCTCCTCTGCTTCCTGGCGACGACCCTCATCATCTTCGGCAACTTCGACGGCGTGACGGCGATGTTCGGCGCCTCGCCGGGTGCGCCGCCGGGCGAATCCTCCCTGCGCCTGCGCACCCTCCTCGGAGGCGTCCTGGCGGCGACCCTCGCCTTCCTCCTGCTGCGGGAGGCGGACCCTGCCGGCAGGCGAAGGGCGGCCGGCGCTTCCCCCCTCGCGCACATCGTCGTGCCCTTCGTAGTCGCGGCCATGGTCGCCCTGATGGTCACCCTGCCCCACGCGGACGCCCAGGGGAACGGGACGGCGCCATACAATCCCGCGCCGACCTACGACCCATGGACAGCGCCGACGACCGACCCCTACACCGCACCGGCCTCTCCCGCGTACGAGCCGCCGGCGTACAACCCCTACACCCCGCCTCCCTACGATCCCTACGCGACGCCGACCTATCCTGCGTACCAACCCCCGAGCCCGTCGGCCCCCTTGCAGCCCGACCCATCGGACGCCGCCTCCGCCAGCCCTTCGCTCGGCGAGGTCACCTTCGAATGCGACCCCGTCGCTTCCGGCGAGATGGCGTCGGTGACCAACTCGCTGTGCAGCCAGGGCGACGCCATCGCGGCCCTCCTCAACAAGGGCGCCAAGGAGGGCTGCTACAGCGACGGCGACCTCGCCGCCCTCGACCACCAGGCCTCGCAGTTCTACGCCACGCTCCGCACCTACCCTGGACTGGTGGGGGACACCGGACTCGGCGCGGCCCAGTCCATGAGCCGGGCCAACAGCTGCTCCGCCGGCTTCGCCGTGGCCGCCGCGCCCGCCTTCATCGGGGCCGCCGCCGTGGCGGTGGCGGCGCTTCCGCCTCCGCCCATCCAGGTGGACCCCACCGCAGGCCGCGAGATGCGACCCTACCAGGGCGGACGCCGCTTCGGCAGCGACGCCGCGCAGGGCGACCCGAGCTCCGCCCGGGGACCCATCCGCGACCGCGAGTACCTCGCCGAGGACCCGGGAGCCGGCGGGGCCCGCCTCTCGACCGACATGCCGGAGGGGCCGCCTCCCATCGGCGCCAACCCGAGTGAGTCCCACGCCCTCGACGCCATGCCCGGGCGGGACCCCAACCCGCTGGTGCGCGCCGCGACGGGTGGCGAGGGGGGCGCCATCGGCGGCTCGGCGCCGCCTCCCCCCGGCTACACGGGGCGCGGCTACTCGGTGGACACCGGCCGGCAGTTCCAGGCGGATTCGGGGCCTTCAAGCGACATCCGGCTCAACCCCAGCCAGGCCCAATCGCTCGACACCGGGAGACCCGTCGGCACGCCGGCACCCGACCGCAGCCTCGACAACCCGTACGCCCCCCCGAGCCCGCGCGGCCTCCCGCCTCCCATCGGAAGCGACGCGCCGCAGGACC
>DATDQC010000030.1:0-3262 GCA_035292455.1 Thermoplasmatota archaeon | reverse complement strand
GGCGTCGACGTGGAGGAGGGCGTCGTTGCGGTGGGCGACGGCGGCAATCTCGTCGATGGGGTCCACCAGGCCGAGCTCGGTGGTGCCCGCCACGGCCACGAGGAGGGCCGTCTCCTTGTCGAGGGCGTCTCCAAGTGCCATGGGGTCGGCGTGGCCTGACCGTTTGGTGGGGACGGTGACGAGTTCCATCCCCAAGAGGCGGGCCGCCTTCTCGAAGCTGAAGTGGGCGGAGTCGGAGGCGACGATGCGGCTGCCGCCGCTCTTCTCGCGGGCGAGGTAGGCGGCGAGGATGTTGGCCTCGGTGCCCCCCGAGGTGAAGCGCCCCTCGGCTCCCTTGGGGCCATGGGCGAGGGCGAGGAGGTCGGAAAGCGCCTCGCGCTCCAGCCTCGCGGTGCCGGGGAAGTGGCCGGGGTCCCCGAGGTTGGTCTCCAGGAACATGGCGTGCGCCTCGGCGGCCACCTCGTGGGGCGCCGTGCACATCGAGCCGAGGATCTCGCCGGAGGCGTAGCCGAAGTCCTCCGCGCGCACCTGCTTGAGGGCGGCGCGCACCTCCTTGAGGCTCCAGCCCTTCTCCTGCACGATGCCGCCCAAGCCGGGGGTTCATAAAAGCAGGGAGGACGGGGAAGAACCCGGTCTCCGTAGTTTCACCAACCCCCGGACCAACACCTTCAACCCCGCCCCGTCTCCATCACCTCCCATGACGGTCCACGTCCTTGCCGCCCTCGCCCAGGCAGGCGTGGTCGAGCGCTCCGGCTCGCGCGGCACCCGCCGGCTCCGGGCGACACCCCGTTTCCTTGCCCACGCCGAGGCCACCGCGGCACGGCTTGCCCTCCGCGGGACGACGCCGGGGGCCACCGCGGCTCTCGAAGCGGCGCTGGGGGCCTGGGACGGCTACCTGCACGACGCCCGCCAGGGGGCGCGCTTCCTCCGGGAGTTCCTCGGGGAGCGCGACCAGCTTGGGGCCCTCCATCCCGTCTTCCCGGTCCTCGAGGGGTTTCCCGCCCGCGCCGCCGCAACGGGGTAGAAGCGCCGCCTGCCGGATTCGAACCAGCGACCCTCAGATTAACAGTCTGATGCTCCACCAGCTAAGCTAAGGCGGCTTGGGGTGGACGCGCGACTTGGGGCACCCCCTTAACGGTTTCCATCCCTGGAGGGTGGCCGCAAACCCTTTTCCCCGCCACCCGGGTCCCGCCGCGATGGTGGTCCGGGAAGGGTTGCCCACGAAGATGGGGTTCCTGTTCGCCGCGGCGGGCGCCGCCGTGGGGCTGGGGGCGCTCTGGCGCTACCCCCACCTCACCACCCTCGACGGCAGCGGCTACGCCATCCTCTACGCCGGGGCGTGGCTCCTGGCTGCCCTCCCCCTCCTCCTCGCCGAGTTCGCCCTCGGCCACGGCCGCCCCCGCAACGTGGTGGACGCCTACGCCAACAGCGCCCCGTGGGGCTGGGGCTGGGCGGGCCGCCTCCAGGTCGTGGGGGCCCTCCTCACCCTCGCCATCGTTGCCGTCGTGGGGGGCTGGGTCCTGCGCTACGCCATGGCCGCCTTCACGGCGCCCTACGAGGACGACCCGGCCGGCCACTTCGCCCGGATCCGCGAGGGGCCCGACGCCCTCCTTGCCTGCCTCGCCTTCGTGGCCATCGCCGTCGCCCTCTCGTCGCGCGGCATCCGGCGCGGCCTCCTGCCGGTCGCCCTCGTCGGCGTCCCGCTTGCGGTGGCACTCGCGGTGGGGCTCGCGGTATTCGCCAACTTCAGCGACGGCGGCGACACCTCCTGGCAAGACTACGCCGCGCCCCACTTTGGCTCCCTAGCACCTGGCGACGGCGCCTCGGCGCTCGCCACCGCCCTCGTGGCGACCGGACTGGGCACGGGGACGATGGCGACGCTCGCGGCCGCCCACGGCGACCCGCTCAGGCTGTCCCGCAAAGGGCTCACCATCGCATTCTACGCCCTCTTCGCCGTGGCGGTCCTCGGGCTCTTCCTCGCCCCGCTCCTCACCGCGGAAGGGCTTGCCAACGGGGAGGGCTCGGGCGGCGACGCCGGCTACGGCGGGATGTTCGCCACCGCGAGCGCCGCCTTCGCCAGCATCGGCGGCACGACGGGGGGCGTCCTCGCCGGGAGCTTCTACCTCGCCCTTCTCCTCTTGGCCCTCGCGGCCGCCGTGGCACTTCTGGAAGTGCCCGTCTCCTACCTTCTCGACCGCTACGAGGACTGGGGCCGCTGGCGCGCGGCGCTGCTTCCGGGCATGCTGGCCTTCGTGGCCGCCCTGCCGATGGTCGTGAACGGCGACCACCTGGAGAACATGACGGTCTTCCTCGCCGAGGTGCTCGCCCCCGTCGTCGGGCTCCTGCTTGCCCTACGGGTCGCCTGGATCCAGCCCGCCCTGCTGCGCAACCTCAGTGCCGGCGGACGCCACCTTGCGCCCGTCCTTCGCCCCTATCTCGGCGTGGTCGTGCCCCTCGCCATGGCCTTCCTGCTGGTTCTCGGGATGGGCGACTTCCTCGCCACCACGGGGACCATCGAGCGCGGCTCGGGCGGCTTATGGCGCCTCGTGCCGTGAAGGCGCACCACAAGCGGGGGTAGCCAAGCCCGGCCAACGGCGCCCGACTTAAGATCGGGTCCTTCGCGGTCCGTCGGTTCAAATCCGACCCCCCGCACTCCGTCACGTATCCTCGGACAGATGGGGCGGTCTCTCCCCGTCTGCGTTTTTCGGGACGTCCCGTGGCCGAGGACTTTCGGCCTGCACGGCCTCAAGGCTTCGGAGAAATCGGATTTGACAGATTGGGCCCGCGCCGCAGGATATTTTATGACGTATCCGACTTGCCAACCTGAAAGCCAATCCCTGTCCAACCCATCCTTAATATCACGGCCGAATAGCCCGAATGCCGCGCAAGCGGAAAATGAAACCGAGGTTTCGCAGCATGACCCGAAAATCGCTTTCCGTCGCAACGATTCTCATGACCATTCTCCTGGGTGCCCCGCTCGCGGTTGCGGAAGACGTTGCTGAAGCCCCGGCAGGCGAGGTCCCCGATGCACAGGTCAGCTTGGCGCTGCTCGCCGAAGCTCTGGGTCCGGAGGCCGCCACCGTCCTGCAAGAACTGGCGTTGCTGAACGGGGCCGAGGATTTTCGCCTCCCGACGCTCTTGGGCGCGCTCAACATTTATATGCTCTGCAAGCTCCTTCGTGACGTGCCGGGCGTTCCGGGAGGCGGGTGCGTTGGAGTGCCTCCGCTTGACGGCAACGAGTGTACCGGGGAGCTCCAAAGGC
>DATDQC010000029.1:0-2635 GCA_035292455.1 Thermoplasmatota archaeon | reverse complement strand
TGGCCCAGCCCGGCACCGACATCACCTTCTTCGGTCACATCTTCGGCCACGGCGCCGGCCTGCCCATGCCGATGAACACCCAGTTCCCCGAAGGCGAGTCGGACTACTCCATCGGCCAGGCGGACGGCTGTGGCACGCCGCCTCCGGCCCCCGACGGAACGCTTGAACAGGTCCCCCAGGACCCGATCCTGGGCGCCGGCGGCCAGGACAGCTGCGAGACCTGGGACGCCAACACCCAGTTCTGGTACACCACCGCCGGCTTCGTCCAGGTCAAGAGCTACGAGGAGTTCACCGAAAGCGGCGGCTACACCCTCTTCCACAACGAGCGCGGCATGACGAAGGACGTCTACTTCGACACCTCGAAGAACCCGGTCTACACCTACTACATGTCGGCCGACTTCCACGGTTGGCTCGTCACGCTGTGCGACGCCGTGTGCTGGAACTGGGACCCCGGGATGTTCCAGGACTGGGTGGTGGAAGCCTGGGTGTGGCACGCCAGCCTTGGCGAATGGTCCGCCGACCCGTCCGTACCGCCGGACCTGACCCCCGTGGTCAACCGGGACCCGGCCGCCGTCCTCATGGCGCATGGCAAGACCGAGCCGTTCGACATGACCAGCCTCGACCCCACGCTCCCCGGCGGCCAGCAGACCGTGTGGCCCTTCACGGCGGAGATGGCGTGGGACCCCGCCTTCGCGGCGTCGGGCGGCGTCGTGCCCTACGTGGACAACCTCATCGTGCAGTTTAGGTGGTACCAGGAGACGGACGGCCAGAAGTACATCCTGGGGGTCCTCACCGCGGCCCCCAACTGGAACGTCAACTCCGGCGAGGACTACCCCGCCAACGTCGTGCTGCCGGTCCGCAACCCGATGGACGTCGAGCTGGTCTACCCCCGCTTCGTCCACGACAAGCTGGTGGTCCTCTCGGTCATCAACACGCCGTGGGGCTCCTACGACATCGACCGGGACATCACCAGGTTGATCGTGAAGGACGAGGCGGGCAACGCGGTGCCCGTGGAGCCGCAGTACCTCGTCTCCTCGAGCCTCGACAACTCGGTGGCGCACGGCGGGCACTACAAGCCCATCAACGCCACCTGGGTGTGGGACTACCGCGGCCAGGGCCTCGAGCCGGGCGACTACACGGTGACCGTGGAGACCACCAACTTCCAGCACTCCTACACCACCTCCACGACGGGGACCTTCAGCATCAACTCGCAGGGTCTCGGCGCAGGGGCCGCCGCAGGCCGCAGCGGCCTTGAATCGTTCACCGCGGAGGAGCTCGAGCAGTTCCAGCAGGCGGCGGGCGGCGACGCCACCGCCGGCCCCACGACAGAGGGCGGCGGCAAAGGCAGCCCCGGCGTCGGCGTGGTCCTGGCGTCCCTGGGGGCCGTCGGCGCGGCGTGGGCCGCACGGCGCCGGAGGGATGCCTGATGCGCATCGGCCTGGTAGCCGTGCTCCTCGCGCTGTCGGCCCTCGCCGGCTGCAGCGACAAGGGCGGCAGCGGCGGCGACGAGCAGATCGTCCCCCGCGAAATCACCGAGGACGACGTGGACCGACTCGAGGAATTGGTGACCGCCGACCCGCGCGCCTTCTCGTTCCCTGGCCAGACGGAGCTGGAGCCGTTCCTTCTCCTCATCAACGAAACTGTCCCCGCGGGGACGGGTGTTGGGGCCTCCGAGATGCCCAACGACGACGGCGTCACCGACACGGGCGGCGCCATCATCCCGTTCGACCTCTCCGAGCACGTGCCGGTCGGCCAGCCGGTCGAGGTCCGCATCAAACTCAAGTGGTACGGCAACCCCGGCTCCTCCGCCGACCTCGACATCTACGTCAACGTGCCCGGCACCCATGATGCCTACGCCGCCGACAGCCGCTACGACGAGTCCATCAACTGGAACATCATCAACAAGGTCCGCGTCGTGGACACCGTCCACGTCGAGGGGCAGCCCTTCGAGGTCGGCCTGCAGGTGACGAACGGCAAGGACATCCACCCCGACGGAATCCCCTACACCCTCCGCATCGAGCTGGTCTTCCCCACCAACGTCGTGGCGCCCGGCATCGTGTACGGCATCACGGTTCCTCCCGGAGCCTCCGGCCTCATCTTCGACAGCGAGCCGGTGACCGGCGACGAGCACATCGCAAGCGAGGTCGTCGTGGTGGACCCCGACAACCTCCTGGCCGTCCACTTCACGCACAACGACATCGTCACCGAGACCCTGTTCCGCCCCGTCACCAAGCCGGGCGAGTACATGCTCTACGTCCCCAACGTGCACGGCGGGTTCCTCCGGGTCTCCACCGACGTACCCAACCCGACCTTCCAGGCCCGCGTCCTGGAGTCGGCGTGGACGGAGAGCATCCTGGCGAGCGGCCCCGTGGCCTCGCCTGCGGTGCCCGGTCTCTCGGTGGGCGGCACCTTCGACACCGCCGGGGCCTTCCCCCTCGACCTCGTCCCCTTCGTGCGGCCGGTCTCCGGCTCCGGGAGCCTCAGCGCGCAGGCGTCCCTCAACATCTCGTCGAGCGACGGCTGGGTGGCCACGGCGGAGACCACCGCGACCATCAACGACGCCGACGGCGGCCGCATCGGCACCTCGGGGGCGGTTGCGACCGACCGCAGCCACCTGGCGGTCGGGACCTACGAC
>DATDQC010000028.1:0-3782 GCA_035292455.1 Thermoplasmatota archaeon | reverse complement strand
CCCGCCTCGACGACGCCGAGAGGCTTCTGCGCGCGGCGGGTTGCCACCTTGGGGACCCGCGGTGCGTCCCGGGGGGCGGGCGCTGGCAGCGCGAGGCCGCGGCAGCGCTCCGGCGCTCCGCCGACGCGGCTCCCGGTAAGGCCCCCGAGGCGGTGCGGGCCGCCGCCGAAGCCTTCGACGCCCTCGCCGACGCCCTGGCCCGCAACGCCGGCTTCGACCCGTGGCGCACTCCGCTCCTCTCCGACGCCGGCGAGGTGCAGGACTCCTGGCCTTGCGTCCGGCTCGCCCTCGGCGCCGCGTTCGAGGCGGCCGGGCAGGTGCTGAGGGTGGACGGCGTCGAGAGCAAGCAGCCGAGCAGCCCGGCCAGGCTGCGGGGTCCGGGTCCGCCCACGCGCGTCACGGCGGGCGACGTGCCGCCGCTGATGTGAGTTCTATTTCCTGGGCGCGAAGAGCATCCCTTGGGAATGGAGGTAGACTGCCAACCCGGTGATTCCCACCGACACCAACCCGCCCCAGATCGCCAGGTAGTACCACATCAGGGCGTAGAAGAGAAGGGCAAGAGCGCAGGCCAACGCCGCCGCGAAGCTCGCCCACATGGCGGCAAAAGCCGCGGCCCAGGCGTGCGACCAGAACGCAAAGCAGACCGCGGCGCCGCCGCAGAACATCCCGAACCCCGAGAGGAAGTTGAACGTCATCCCGCGCGAACCGAGGCCCGAACCGCCAAGGCCGGCGCGGCCGCTTCCGCGGCCATCGCCGCCCGAGCCCGCGGAACCCCCGGGGCCACCCGGTCCGCTCCCGCCGGAGCCTCCGTCGTCGCTCGAGGAGTCTCTTGACCCTCCGCTGCCGGAGCCGCCCTTTTGGTCGTCGGGAGCGGCGTCGCCGCCTCCGCCCGAGCCGACGCCCGCGGTGGAGGCGCCTTGTGGCGCCATCTGCGCTTCGTCCCACGCCAGGTTGGAGACCGGCTCCTCGAACCCCCACAGCCCGAACTCGTCGAAGTAGGCGATGGGGGCGAGGGCAAAGGCCAGGCCAGCTGCAAGAACCGGAATTCGTGGGTCCATGGAACACCGTTTTCTGCCGAAGTCGCCTGACGTCTCTTGATGGTATCGGATTCCCCCGCGGCAACCACCGATTGGGGGCCGTACCGCTTCACGGCGGCCGCCTTGGCCGTCGCGCTGGCCCTGAACCTGTGGACCGGCAACACCCTTTGGCTGTGGTACACCGTGCTGGGGACCAGCCTCTTCCTGCTCGCCGTCGGGAGGGTCCGCCTCAGACGGCTCCATCCCCCACGCCGCGCGGTGTGGATGGTTGGCCTGGCGGCCAGCCTCCATTACGTCGGGGGGAGCCTTAGCGGGCTGCACCAGATTGGCGGCTCCAACGGCCTCTACTACGCCTTCCCGTGGTGGGACAACATGGTCCACGTCCTCGGTTCGGCGGCTGTCGGGGTGGCGGCCGCGGCCGGGCTCCTGCGCCTGCTTCCGGGCCGGCCCGTCCTCGTCGGCGCCCTCTCTGCCTGCGTCGGGGTCGCTGCCGGCACCTTGGTGGAGCTCTACGAGTTCGCCCAGTTCGAGTGGTTCGGCACCGTGGACCAGGGGTTCTACACCAACACCGTCGTGGACCTCTACAACAACCTGGTGGGCGCCTCGCTGGGCGCCATCCTCTTCCTGCGGAGCGGGCGGCGGCAACCGCTCCCGCTCCAGCCCGCCTCATCCCCCTGACCTATGGAGCCTTCCCGGCCCGGGTCGTTCATCTCGAGGGGCGGCGGGGTGGCGGGTCGGGTGGCTTGGTCGCGGTCTCCGGCGGCTTGGGGGGTGGAGCCGGCCGGCTGAACGAGACCCCCGCGCCCATCGAAGGAGTCGGGGCACTGGGCGGCGGCGCCCGCTTCGCGCGCTGCACGTGCAGGAAGTAGACCCCGAGCGCGGCGAGGAGGAGGACGACCCCAACGACGCCGAGCAGCACCACGACGGTCCGGAGCCGGTCGTAGCCGGCCTCTTGGCAGTAGACGCCCTGGCCGCCGCAGTCCGGGTCGGGCGGCGCCAACGCGATGACCAGCCCGGCGAGGAAGGAGGCCACCCCAATCCCGGCGACGACGAAGGCCAGCGTCCGCAGGGAGACCACGGCGCGCCCAGAAAGCCGAACGACAAGGAGTTGTCGGTCCACTTGTCCAAACATTGGCCGTCAGGCGCCCGGTGGCTTCGGAGCGCTGGCCTTCCGGACATTGACCACCTTCTCGACGCTGGCGTGCACGGCGCCCTCCTTGTCCACCAGGTCCACGGTGTAGGTGCGGTCCACCTTCTCGGCGGTCTGGAGGAGTCGCTTGACCTCGGCCACCTCGGCGTCGGGCATCCGGCACACCGCGGTGAGCTGGGCCCTCCCCGGGCGCCGGAAGCGCACCGAGGCCGCCTTGTCCCAGACGAGGTAGTCGGGGCCGAGGCGGTGCATCAGCATGAACATGAACATCGGGTCCACCGCGGCGTAGAGCGAGCCGCCAAAGATGGTGCCGACGTAGTTGCGGGTCCGCCAGGAGAGCGGCAGGCGGATGCGCATCTCCGACCAGTCCGGCGCGATGGCGGTGACCCATGCCCCGGTGCCGCGGTAGGCGGGGAAGAAGTTGATGACGTGGCGGAAGAGTTTGGGGTGGCGCGGCGCCCAGCGGCTGAGGCGGGAGGTCGCGGCGCCGCGGTGGGAACGGTCGGAGGCGGCCTTCATTTCCACTTGATGTTGCACCCCATGCTCGGCTTCTGCACGGGGACCTCGCGCCCGGCGAGGACGGCGTCCACGGCGGCCACCAGGTCGGCGCCGGTGATGGGCTTGCCGTTTCCGGGCCGGGAGTCGTCGAACTGGCCGCGGTAGAGGAGCCGCCGGTCCTTGCCGTAGAGGAAGAAGTCGGGGGTGCAGGTGGCGCCGAAGCTGCGGGCGACGAGCTGCGTCTCGTCGAAGAGGTAGGGGAACGCGTAGTTGCGGTTCCTCTTCTCCCGCCGCATCATGTCGGGCGCGTCCTCGGGGTACTGCACCACGTCGTTGCTGCTGATGCCCACCACCGCGACCCCCTTGGCCTGGAACTTCGCCGCGACCTGGGCGAGGTCGTTGGCGACATGCTTGACGTAGGGGCAGTGGTTGCAGAGGAAGATGACGAGGAGGGCGGGGGCGTCGCGGACGTCGTCGCGGCGCACCAGGCGCCCGTCGGTGTCGGGGAGCGCGAAATTGGGGCAGGGGGTGCCCAGCGTGATCATGGCCGAGGGCGTGAGGGCCACGGCGGCGCGATGGGCCGCCGCGATTTCAAGTTGCGCCCGCGCGCGGTCCGGCCGGGGGCGGGTCCGCGCTACGCCGGCCGGGCGAAGTAGACCGCGAAGGGGGCCACCGTGATCTCGTACGAGAACTGGGTCTCGACAGTGAGGGTGTAGGTGCCCGGGATGACCCGGCTGTCCCCGAGGCCGGTGCCGTAGCCCCAGCCGGAGCCGAAGGTGATGCAGGGGCAGCCCTCGACGACGTCCAGGTCCACGCCGCTTGGCGAAGTCAAGGTCATCGTGAAGCCGGGCGAGACGAGGGGCGCGAATCCCACGGGCGACTCCGTCGAATAGGCGTACATGCCCATCGCGACGGGGTTTCCAGTGGTCGAGTAGGTCGCCTCGTAGCCGCCGTTGGGGGGCACCACTTCCTCGGGTCCGGACTCGAAGCGGATGCCCGCGGTGGCGAGCCTTGTGTCCCCGCTGTCGGTGCTGTAGACGATGGGGCCGTCCGCCTGCTGCGCCAGGACGACGTACTCCCCGGACGCCGCCGACTCC
>DATDQC010000027.1:0-2181 GCA_035292455.1 Thermoplasmatota archaeon | reverse complement strand
CCTCGCCCTCTACTACGCAAGCACCTACTTCCTCATCACCAAGTACGAGAACATCCCCGAGGCCAACGTCGTGGGGCCGGTGCGCGGCGTCCTCTTCACCCTCTGCGTCGTGGTCCTCGTGGCCCACGCCGACCGCCTGGCACGCCTGCTGGGACGGGCGCTCTCCCGCCTCCGGCGCCTGCGGGCCATCGCCGTGCCCGCGATGAGCTACCCGCTGCACAAGAAGTTCCGCACCGGGATGACGCTCGCCATGTTCAGCGTCGTCATCCTCGCCATCGCGTTCTTCAGCATCGTGGGGGCCCTGTTCGAGACCGACCCCGCGCGGCAGACCGGCGGCTTCGACGTCGAGGGGAGGACCAGCCTAGACGTGGAGGACCTTGCCTCCTTCGACCGCGGCCTGCTGCCGGCGGGCCTGGTGCGCGAGGAGGTGCAGATTCTGGATACCGCCAGCGAGGACCCCGGTTTCATCACCGTCTCCGGCGAGCGCACCGGGATGTTCGGGGAGGTGTACCATCACGTCTACGGCTACGGCGACGACTTCGCCGCGGCGCAGGGGTTCACCCTGCTGTGGCGCCTGCCGGAGTTCGCCGACGACGGCGCGGCCTACCGGGCCGTCCTGGAGCGGGGCGACGCCGTCATCGTGAGCTACCAGTACTCCACCAACGAGCGCAACCAGGACCTCTCCCACGGGGTGGGGGAGACCCTGGAGCTGCACCTGGGGGACGAGGTGGAGGCCTTCACCGTCGTCGGCATCCAGGAGCAGTACCACTTCCCCGGCGTATTCCTTGGGAAAGAGCGGGTCAAGGCGCTCTTTCCGCACTCCGAGCAGCTCTTCCTGTTCCAGCTCGGGCCCGGCGCCGACGCCGGCGATGCCGCGGTGCTCCTCGAAAAGAACTACCGCGGCGCCGGCCTCGACGCCAAGGACACCGTCGCCGAGGTGGTGCGCGAGCAGGAGTCGTTCCGGCAGGTCCTCGGTGCCATGAAGCTCTTCCTGGGCCTTGGCCTCGTCGTCGGGGTCCTCAGCCTCGGCATCGTGACGAGCCGCAACGTCCTCGAGCGCCGCCAGGAGATCGGGATGCTGCGGGCCCTCGGCTACACCGGCCGGCAGGTCCGCCGCATCTTCCTGGTCGAGGTCTCCTTCACGCTCCTCCTGGGGGCCCTCGTCGGCCTCGCCTGCGCCATCGTCGTCACCTACGGCCTCTGGCACGCGGTCATCCGCGACCTCCGCTACGACTACGTCATCCCGTGGGGCGAGGTCGGCATCCTCCTGGGGGTGAGCTACGTCGTGGCGTTGCTGGCGACGTGGGCGCCGATCGGGAGGTCAGCCAAGGTGGCTCCCGCCGAGGCGCTACGGTACGTTGAGTAGCATCGGGACCACCGAAACCCGTTTATCACCACCCTTGGCTCCCGCCCGCCATGCGCCCGTGGGTGACGGCTGCGGCGGGATGCCTCCTGCTCGTGGCGATGGTGTCTGGATGCTTCAGCAAGAAGGGAGACGGGGCGGACGACCTCCTTCCCACCGACCTCCCGCCGGTCCTCAACACCGGCACCTCCGCCCCACCCTTCGGGCCGGCCATCCCGCCCTGCGCCCTCACCGCGCAGGAGCTTGCGGTCCTCGAGGCCCCCGGCGCCCCCAAACCGGGCGCTCCCGTCTCGGCGACCCTCCAGACCGACGCCTTCGGGGTCACCCACATCACCGCCGACGACCCCTACGCCCTCTTCTACGCCAACGGCTACGTCCAGGCGCGCGACCGCCTCTTCCAGATGGACGTCCTCCGGCACGTCGCCTACGGCGACTCCGCCGCATTCCTCGGGGCCGGGCAGTTGGCTAGCGACATGTCGGTGGCGCGCGACCTCTACACCAAGGCGGAGATGCAGGTGCAGCTCGACTCCGCCCCCGCGGCCCTCCAGGAGGTCCTGCAGGCCTACAGCGACGGCGTCAACCGCTTCCTCACCGAGGCGGTCCTCCGCAACGCCTTGCCGGGCGAGTTCGCCCCCGTCAGCCACGCGCCGGAGCCTTGGGCCCCGCTCGACTCGGTCGCCATCATCGACTTCCTCATCGGCCGCTTCGGGGTCGCCGGCGGCTCGGAAATCCTCAACGCGGCGCGCCTCGGCCAACTGAACGCCACCCTGGGCGACGGGGCGTGGGACGCCTTCGCCGACCTCGGCTGGCTCCAGGCC
>DATDQC010000026.1:0-3929 GCA_035292455.1 Thermoplasmatota archaeon | reverse complement strand
GATTGGCAAGAACTACAGCCGCTGCCTGCAGCTCGGGATGAGCCTCGACGAGCTCACGAAGAAGCTCATCAACGAGAACGGCCCGCTCACCGGCCAGACCGACCACCGCTACATCAAGAGCTGCCTCGGCATCCAGGACCTGATGGGCAAGCTGCTGCGGTACGAGTACTTCGGCGAGACCGACTTCCTCTCGGTGAAGCCGGACCCCGCGGACCCCAACTACGTCCCGACCCGCAAGGAGTTCCTGGAGAGCCTCCGGATTGCCCGCAACCGCCCCAAGAGCGAGAAGAGCCTCAAGGAGTTCATCCCCGCCGAGGCGCCCAAGGCACCGGCGGGGGCCCCCGCCAAGGCCTCCGGCGTCAACCCGGACGAGATGTACGCCTCCTTCGGGGGCGACGCCCCGGACTGCGACCAGTGCGGGCACACGACGGTGCGGAACGGGGCGTGCTACAAGTGCATGAACTGCGGGAACTCGATGGGTTGCAGTTAATACGTCGTGGGGGCGTGCTTTGCGTCTCGAATCAAAGCAACGAAATGGACCCGTCTGACTCGACCTTGACCTTCCAAGCTGTCCGTTGTCCGGTCGTGTTCCAAAGAAATGCAGACACGCGGGGCGGGTTCGAATGGCCCGACCGCGTACGCTGGTGGGTCGTGAGTTAGAATTCCACCCACGGGCCACAAGAATTCAGCGTGTTCCCCATCAATTTCAACGCGGACTCGTAATTCGAGCTACGTATGATTAGACAATCATACCAATATTTGCTCTAGGCTATCCCCTCCTGGTCTCCACCCGAAGCCCAGGGGTTGCCGACCCCCTGGCTTCCCTAGCAGAAACAGGACATGATTCGGCTTTTGTCGATTCCGAGTTCGACGCCGACCGCAGAGGCCCGTTCCGGGTCCGGTCGGTGCCTTTTTGGGGCCCCGGCGTCGGGCAACCCCTCGATGAACGCCTCGAGCTCCACGAACTCCGCCAAGGTGAGCCCGGCGTCCTTCACCATCTTGTGCCAGCGGGTCTCCTCGGAGCCCGCCTGGGCCTCCTTGACGAGGACCCGGAGGTCGGGGAACCTCACGAGCGCCTTGAGGGCGGTCTTCGCCCCGAAGCCGTCCACGCCGTCGTTCCAGTCGGTGCCGCACAGGATGGCGACCTGCCGGAGCTGCGCTTGGGAGAGGTTGTGGGTCGCCAGGTCCTTGAGGTCGTGGAGGAAGGGCTCCGCCGAGCCCGCCTTCCGCAGCACCGCCGGCGCCCCGGCCACCAGGGCGTCGTAGTCCTCCGTCGCGACGGCGTCGGCGTGGCCCCCCCGGCAGAGGGCTGCGGCGTAGCGCTCCCCGTCGTGGTCGGCCCGGACCACTGCCACCCCGAGGGGCTCGAGGATGCGGGTGGCGTCCTGGATCATCGCGGCGTCGAGGTAGGTGGTCATCCGCAGGTAGCGGTGGTGCGCCTCGCGGTCCCCCGCCGCCTCCGCCTCCTGGGCATTCAAGGCCGCCTCGAGCCGTTTCTGGATGCGCCCCTCCACGGTGGCGCGCTTCTTGGGGTGGACCGTGCCGTCCCACACCACGATGGGCTCCGCCCCCTCGCGCCGCAGGCTGCGGACCAGGTTGACGAAGCCGATGAGGTGGCCGATGGCGCGCCCGTCGGGGTTGCGCAGCACGTCGCCGTCCTTGCCCCGAAACGAGGTGAGGTACCGGAAGGCGACGTTGTGGCCGTCCACGGCGATGCGCTTGCCGTCGTACCACCCCGGAGGGACCGGATGCTGCGGGAAGAGGTCTCCCAGCTTGACGCCCACGAGTGCTCCCGTTTCCTGGAGGCGGAGGCCCCTCAAAGCCCCTGGGGCACGGGGGCCGGCCAGCGCGCCCTTTTTTACGCGTCGCCCCCCTCGCCGAGGCATGGCGGATTTCGCCGACAAGCGCGTCCTGGTGACCGGGGTCACGAGCGGCATCGGGCAGGCGACGGCGGAGGCCTTCTGCAAGGCGGGGGTCAAGGAGCTCATCGCGATTGCCCGTCGCGAGGACGAGCTCAAGGCCGTGGCCAAAGACTGGAGCGACCGTTACGACGCCGACGTCGCCGCCATCGTCCTCGACGTGCGGAGCCTCCCCGACATCGAGGCCATCGCCGAGCAGCACGACGAGCTTTGGAACGTGGACATCCTGGTGAACAACGCCGGCCTCGCCCGCGGCACCGAGAAGATGCAGGAGGCCGACATCGGGGATTGGCAAGAGATGGTCGAGACCAACGTCCTCGGTCTCCTCTACATGACCCGCCACGTCGTCCCCCACATGGTGAAGCGCCAGGACGGCCACATCGTCAACCTCGGCTCGGTCGCCGGCCGCTGGGTCTACCCGGGCGGCGGCGTCTACGCCGCCACCAAGCACGCCGTGCGCGCCCTCAGCGAAGGGCTCCGCATGGACCTCCAGGGCTCCGGCGTCCGCGTCACCAACATCGAGCCCGGCATCGTCGAGACCGAGTTCAGCCTCGTCCGCTACAAGGGGGACGCCGAGAAGGCCAAGCGGGTCTACGCCGACACCCGGCCCCTCAAGGCGGAAGACGTCGCGGAGGCCATCCTGTGGTGCTGCGGCCGCCCGTCGCACGTCAACGTCCAGGAGATGGTCCTCTACCCGACCGACCAGGCCCACGTCGGCATGGTGCACCGGCGCGCCAACTGAACCGCTCGCGAAGCCCCTTAGGGGGAGTTCCGCCTTCTCCGTGCGTGAAGCGCCTTCGCCTCCTCGTCTCGGGGCGTGTCCAGGGGGTCTGGTTCCGCGAGTCCACCCGCCAGGAGGCAGAGCGTCTCGGGGTCACCGGCTGGGTCCGGAACCTCCCCGACGGCCGCGTCGAGGCGGTCCTCGAAGGTGAAACGGCCGCCGTGCAGGCGCTTGCAGCGTGGTGCCGGCGCGGACCGGAGCGCGCCTGGGTGGAGGCGGTCGAGCAGGTGGAGGAGACACCGACAGGCTCTTTCCCGGACTTCCGGGTGGAGCGGTGACCATGACCGGGATGCGGCCAGGCCACGCGGCACTCGACCTCTGGTCGCTCGTCCACCTCGGCGCCGGCGTCGCCTTGGGGCTGCTCGGCACGGTTTGGTGGCTCGCCTTCCTCCTTCTCGTCGCGTTCGAGGCGTTGGAGGGCATCCTGCGCCGCGTCAAGCGGCATGGCGGCGGGGGACTTTTCGAGTACGAATCGTGGCCCAACGTCCTCGCGGACATCGCCATCGGCATGGTCGGCTGGTACGGCGGATTGTGGTTCCGCGCCGGGCCGGGCTGGCCGTAGAAGCGGGTCGCCGCGCCGTCCCCATCGCCTCAAATACCGCCCTTCGCGTCGCCGCCCCCGAAGACGGATGGCCATCGAGCAGACCTTCGTCATGATCAAGCCGGACGCCGTGCAGCGCGGCCTCGTCGGAGAGATCCTCTCCCGCTTCGAGCGCAAGGGCCTCAAGGTCAAGGCGATGCGGCTCGAGATGGCCGACCCCAAGGTCGTGGAGAAGCACTACGAGGTCCACAAGGGGAAGCCCTTCTACGCCCCGCTTGTCAAGTACATCCTCTCCGGCCCCGTTGTCCCCATGATGGTCGAGGGGGAGTCGGCCATCGCGGTGAGCCGCGCCCTGATGGGCGCCACCAACCCGGTGCAGGGCAAGCCGGGCGAGATCCGCTTCGACTACGCCCAGACCATCGGCCGGAACATCATCCATGGGTCGGACTCCGCCGAGACGGCGAAGTTCGAGATTGGCCTCTGGTTCCCCAAGGGCGGGGCGTCCTACAAGACGGCGGCCGACCCGTTCCTGTTCGAGTAGCCGCTCAGTCGTCTTCCGCGGCGCCCACCACAGCCTCCACGTCGAGACGGGCCGGGCGCTCGGGCTCCTTGGCCCCCGCCGCAAGCACCTGGAAGGTCTGGCGGTCGCCGGGGCTGGCGCCGGAGGGGGCGTCCACAACAGCGTCAC
>DATDQC010000025.1:0-3890 GCA_035292455.1 Thermoplasmatota archaeon | reverse complement strand
CCGCAGGGGTGCAGGGGGCGCAGCCCCCTGCTAGACATCTGACCTTCGGACGAACGGGTTCCGAGCGAGCAAAGCGAGCGAGGAATCCCGTTCGTCCGTTAGTTCCGCTTCTTGAGCTGCTGCGCGAAGGCGGTCTCGAAGGCGTCGAAGTCGCCGACGAGGGACTTGATGGTCCGCTTCATGACGACCTGGGGCTTGACCTTGCCCTTGGTCCGGACGAAAATCTTGGGGATGGCAAGCAGCGGGTGCTCGATGATGTACTCGGCGAACTCGACGTCCTTGTCCGCAAGGAGCGCCTGCTTGATGGGGTTGAGGAGCGTCTCGTTCTCCCCCACGACCTCGATCTCCAGCTCGTTGTCGCTGAGGTTGAGGACGGTGAGCTTCATGGCAAGCGCGCGACTTGGAGGGTCTATTTAACCGTTGGCGGGTGGCCGTCTACACCTTGCCGCTCCCGTAGTCGGAGGCCAGCTTGCGGTGCTCGACGCGGCCGGTCTCGGGGTCCTTGAGGCGGTTGCCGTCCCGCACCATCGGGTTGCCGTCGGCGCTGCGGGCCGCGACCACGCCGAACTCGGGCTTGTCGGTGGCGAGCTGGGGGCCGCCCTTGATGGCGATGACCTTGGCGCGGATGAGGTCCCCGCAGTGGATCTCCTCGGCGACGTCGCGCACGTAGCGGGCGTCGATCTTGGAGACGTGCAGGGTCCCGTCCACGTTCTGCAGGAGGCTCCGGCCCTCCTTGCCGCGCACGGCGTGGATCTTCACCGAGGCGAAGGTCTCGGCCTTGATGTAGGTCACCTCCCCGACCACGATGTCCCCCCGCTCGATTTGCGCCACCGCCTTGCCGGCGGGGCGGACGGTGAGGGTGAGGGTCTCGGGGTCAAGGTCTTTGGTCCCGAATACGGCGGCGCGGATCTGCGCCCCGTCGTCGTAGGTGCCGGCGCCGGCGGTCGCCTCCTCGCTGTGCGCGAGGGGGGTGCCGGGTTCGACGAAGTCGTTCTTCTCCACGTTGCGGCCCACTTGGGCCTCCTTGAAAAACCCTGGCAGGCCGCCCCCGCATCTTCAGGCCCTACGGTCCGCCCGCCACCCCGATTAAGAAAAGGCACAAATAGTAAAGCCGCCCAAGAGGAGACGATGGCTCGCCGCCCGTCCGGCCGCTCCGACCTCCAGGAGGCCCTGCAGCGCCTGGGGGCCCGCCGCGTCGAGGCGGCGCTCGTCGCCTCGCTCGCCGAGGCGGGCCCTCTGGGGACGCGCGACATCGTCGAGCGGACCGGGCTTCGCCAGCCCGAGGTGTCGGTGGGGATGCGGCTCCTCAGGGAGCGCGAGTGGGTGGAGACCGAGGCGGTCGCCAGGAGCGGCAAAGGCCGTCCGATGCATCGCTACAAACTCGTCGCCCCGCCCGCCAGCGTGCGGCGCCACTACGAGGTGCAAGGGCAGCGCAGTGTCGCCTCGCTCGAAGGGGCGGTGCAGCTCCTCAAGCGCCGGCTTGGGTAGCGGTCAGGCCTTGCGCTCGACCCGCCGCACTCCGGCGGCGTCGGCCACCAGGACGAGGTCGCAGAGCCCGAGGAACAGTCCGCACCCCACGACACCGGGGTAGGTCTCGAGCCGCCGCTCCAGCTCCTCGGGGTCCGCGATGTGCGGCCACTTGGCGTCCAGGATGGGGTTGCCGTTGTCGGAGCGGAAGGGACGTCCGTCCGGGCCGCGCCGGAGCTTGACGTCGGCCCCGAGCGACTCCACGAACCGTAGGGCGGGGGTCTTCCCAAGCTCGAGCACCTCGATGGGGAGCGGGAAGGTGCTCCCCAGGCGCTCCACCTGCTTCGAGGCGTCCGCCACCACGACCATCCGGCGCGACGCCCGGGCGACGACCTTCTCCCGCACCAGCGCCCCGCCGCCCCCCTTGATGAGCCGCAGCTCGGCGTCGAACTCGTCGGCGCCGTCGACGGTGAGGTCCACCTCGGGGTGCTCGTCGAGGGTTGTGAGGGGGATGCCGAGTCCGCGCGCCAGGCGGGCCGTCGCCTCGCTGGTGGGCACACCGAGGATGCGGAGCCCCTCCTTCCTGCGGCGCCCGAGCGCCTCGGTGGTGAAGCGCACCGTGGAGCCGGTGCCGAGGCCCACCACCATGCCGTCGGTGACCAGTTCGGCCGCCGCCTCGCCGGCCTGGCGCTTCAGGGCCTCGCGGTCCACGCCGGGGGCAGGCGGGAGGGACGGAAAACGGCGGCGGTCGCACAAACCTCAAGAGAGAGGGCTCCGTCGGTTGGCCCATGCGCACCGGTTCCCCCATCGTTTTCGGCCTCTCCATCGTCGCCTTGCTGGCGGGCTGCCTCGGAGGCGGCGACAGCGACAGCGACGGCGGCAACGGCGATGGCGACTCCGTGGCCCCAACGGCCGGTGGCTACCGCCTCGACTGCTCCATCTCGAACTGGGCCGAGCCCTGCCTCGCCTGGGCGAGCCCGAACGACTCGCCGTCCAAGACCGAGGTGGACATCGTCGTCAACCCCACCGACCCCCTCAACGTCGTGGTGGCCTCCAAGGACCTCGACCCGCTCGCCTCCCCGTGCGTCTGGGCGGTGGCGCAGGTCACCAAGGACGGCGGCCACACCTGGAACACCACCTACGTCGGCGGCACCCTCGCAGAGCGCCAACCCGGGGACATGCTCTACGGCTGGGACTGCATCACCGACCCCATCCTGGCGTTCAACCCGGACGGCCTGCTTGGCTACGCCCTCCAGGTCTCGACCCTCAACCCCAACGGCGTCGTGCCACGCGTCCCGGTGCCGGTGCTGGGCAACCCCATCATGCTTCCGCCCCGCATGGGCATCCAGGTCTTGGCCTTGAGCAGCGACGGCGGCGAGAGCTTCGGCGACATGAAATTGATGCACGCGGGGGACAACGTGGCGGTCTTCCACGACTTCCTCCGCATGGGGTCGAACCCCACCACCGGGACGCTCTTCTCGGCCTGGCAGCAGGTGAGCCTGGTCACCGCGCAGCCGGTGGTCACCGCCTACCAGCCGGGCTCCCCCGTGGCGCGCCCTCCGGTCTACTTCCCGCGCACCGAGGCCATCCTGGGCATGAGCCCGTCCGGCATCGTGGCCGACAGCGCCGGCACGGTCTACGCCTGGTTCGGGGGCCTCAACAACGGCGGTGTTGCCTACGTCGCCTCCTCCGCCGACGACGGCCTCACCTTCACCATGCCCACCCAGGCGTTCTCGTTCTCGCCGCTGTCCCCCGCCCAGCCGTTCGAGAACGCGACCTACCGCGCGGCCACCATCGTCGAGATCGCCGTGGACACCTCGGGCGGCGAGCGCGACGGCTGCCTCTACGCGGCGTGGGCCGACGCCGGGGCCGATTCCGAAGGGATCGCCGACATCTTCCTGCGCTCCTCCTGCGACGGCGCGGCGACGTGGAGCGAGCCCGTCCTGGTGAACACGATGCGGCGCGAGGACGTCCAGTGGATGCCTCGCATCACCGTGGACGGCCACGGCAACCTGCACATCGTCTACTTCACGCGGGCCTACGACCCCGCGCACCGCCTCCTCGACGCCGAGTGGGCGGTCTCCACCGACGGCGGGGCGACCTGGGACAGCGCACGCATCACCACCGTGAGCTTCGACGGCGACCTCGGACTCCACCAGGACGGCGACGCCTTCATCGGCGACTACATCGGCATCAGCTCCGTGGGGGGCGACGTCTGGATGGGCTTCCCGACCACGATGACGGGTCGCGCCGAGATTGCGGTGGCCCACGCCGTGCACGAGGAGTAGACACGCGACTTCCGGCCATCCTGCGCACGCAAACCTCAAACGTCGCACCCGGGGTCGGCGCCGCATGCGCACCCTGACGCCGGTCGCCCTCGGCCTGCCCCTCCTTGTAGCACTTGCAGGCTGAGGGCGACCGGC
>DATDQC010000024.1:0-5636 GCA_035292455.1 Thermoplasmatota archaeon | reverse complement strand
GGGCGTGCGCTTTGCCCACAACGCGCTCTACATGGACACCAACACCGCGAAGTCGATGCTCATCGGCCTCAAGGCGATGCCCGCGGGCGGCGTGGTGGCCTTGAACGGCGACGTCGTGTTCGACGCCAGCATCCTCCCGCTCGTCACCGACAAGCCCGACACCACGACCCTCGCCGTGGACCCCCGGGTGTGCGGCGACGAGGAGATCAAGTACCGCGTCCGCGAGGGCCGGCTGCAAGCCCTCTCCAAGCAGGTGCACGGTGACGGCGAGGCGGTGGGCGTCAACTTCTTCGCCGCCCAGGACCGCACCCTCCTGGAGGCCGCGCTGGAGTACGTCGAGATGCAGGCCTACTTCGAGCGCGCCGTGGAGTGCATCCTGCCCTTCACCAAGAAGCGCGTCCGCTGCGTCCCCATCGGCGACCAGCGCGCCATGGAGATCGACTTCCCCGAGGACCTTGAGGCCGCCCGGCGGCTCTTTGCATGATCGGCCGGCAGTCCGCCCTCGTCGTCGGCAACAGCGTGCTGGGGGCGGCGCAGGGCTACGTCACCCTCTTCGTCATCGCGCGCTACATGGGGGACGACCTCCTCGGGGCACGGGCCTACGCCCTCAGCCTCGTCTACCTCCTCGGCGTGGTCTGCCGCCTGGGCTTCCCCATCACCCACACCCGCCGCCTGGCGCGCGGCGACGACCCCGCCGCGTCCACCGGAGCGTACCTTCTGCTCAAACTTCTCCTCACCGCCGCCTTCCTGGGGCTTGCGGTGACCGGGGGCTGGATCTGGTTCGGGTATCTCCAAAACCCTGCCACCGACACCACGCTCCCCGCCCTCTGGATGGGTGCCTTCATCGTCGTCGCCCAGTCGCTCAGGGACGTCCCGGTGAACTCCTTTCGGGGCTTCCGCCTCATCCTCGAGCGGGAGTCGGTCCTGTTCGCCAACACCGTCGTCACGATGGCCGGGACGGTGGCCGTCGCGGTCGCCTACGCCAACAGCCACGCCCGCTGGGCGCCGTGGCCGCAGGCCGCCGACGCCGTCACCCGGCTCCTCGGGGTGGACGCCCCGATGGGCCGCGACGCGGCCCTCTTCGCCCTCATGCTCGCCTTCCTGGTGGGCGAGGTGGTGGCCCTGGCGCTCGCCTACGCCCTCTTCCTGCGTCGGCGCATCCCGGTCGGCCGGCCCAACCCGGCGGTCCTGCGGGACTACGTCCGCTCCACCGTCCCGCTCATGGTGCTGACCTTGGGCGCCGTCCTCACCAAGCGGGTGAGCGAGGTGATGCTCGGCTTCTGGTGGAGCGCGGCAGAACTCGGGCGCTTCGCCGCCGCCGCCAAGCTCAGCGAACTCCTTCTCGTCCTGGCAAGCGGCGTCACCATCGTGCTTCTCCCCGTGGTGGCGGAGCTCCACGCCCGCCAGGACCGCGAGGGCCTCCGGCGCACCGTTCTCGAGGTGGAGCGCTGGGTGAGCCTCCTGGTCTGGCCCATCGTCGTCTTCGTCGCCCTGCACGCCCGCGCCATCCTCCACATCCTACTCTCCGACGATTTCCTCCCTGCGTCCGGCATCCTGGTGCTGCTCTGCGTCCACAGCCTGGTGGCGAGCCTGCGGATGCCGCTGCAGACCAAGGCGCTCGGCCTCGGCGCCGACCGCTTCGCCGGCCAGGTCGCCCTCGCCACCGTGGCGGTGAACATCCTCCTCAACACCCTCCTCATCCCCGAGCGCATCGGCCCCCTCCGCCTGGCCGGCCTGGGAGCCACCGGGGCGGCGTGGGCAGCACTCGGCTCCGGTTTCGTCACCTTGCTGGCCTACCGCCGCCAGGCGCATGAGTGGACCGGCCACCCCTACCTCTCGCGCCACCTCGTGCTCCACGCGCTTGCCGCGGGTGCCACCTACGCCGCGTTCCGGCTCACCGACCTGTCGGGCCTCCTCCCCGAGGTGGAGCGGTTCTACGACCTCGCCTGGTCGGCCGCCCTGGTCGCGACGGTCTACGTTGCCGCCTTGGCCGTCCTGCGGGAACTCCGGCAGCAGGACCTCCGTGGGGTGTGGGCTCTCGTCCGGGGCGCCCAAACGCCCAAATGACGCCCCCCTTTGGAGCGGGCGTGGCGGCCGGCCGCGTCAGCGTCGTGCTCACGACGCAGAACGAGGAGAAGAACCTCCGCCACCTGCTGGACTCGCTGGCGGCCCAGCGCGGCCTGCACGAGGTCATCCTGGTGGACAGCGCCTCCACCGACCGCACCGTCGAGGTCGCCGAGGGCCACCGCAACCTCCTTCCGCGCCTCCAGGTGGTGGTGCGGCGCTGCTCGCGGGGCGAGGGGCGCAACCTTGGGGCCGCCCTGGCCAGCGGCGACCTCCTCGCCTTCATCGACGGCGACTGCGTTGCCAACGCGTTCTGGACCGAGCGGCTCCTCGAGACTTGGGACGGCGAGCCCGACCGCGTGGTGGCCGGGCGGACCCAGCTCACCGGGTACTGGGCGTTCACCAAGCTGCACCGCGTCGAGCTGCCGCACCGCGGCCAGGACACCACCTGGCCGAGCTGCAACCTGGCCTACCCGCGGTCCCTGTTTGCGCGCCTCGGCGGGTTCGACCCCGCCTTCGTCACCGCCGAGGACATCGACCTCAACGTCCGGGCGGTCAACGCCGGAGCCCACATCGTGCACGCCCCCGAAGCCATCGTCTACGCCCGCGCCCGCGACTCCATCCGAGGCTTCCTCCGCCAGGCGTACTGGAACGGCTACGGCCGCAAGCAGCTCACCCGCAAGCATGGCAGCCTGTGGCGGCAGTACCGCCTGCGCGACCTGGTCCGGCTCCAGGGCGGCTCGGCGTGGGGTCTCCTGCGGATGGCCGCCGGCTTCGTTGGCTACCTGTCCGCCAAGTTCGGTCGGAGGCCGCCAGCGTGAAGGTGACCCTCCTGGTGCCCACCCTCAACGAGGAGGCCGGCATCGGACCCACCCTCGACGCCGTGGACCGCGCCGCCTTCCAAAGCCGCGGCTGGAGCCTGGAGCCCCTGGTCATCGACGGCGACTC
This sequence comes from Thermoplasmatota archaeon, assembly GCA_035292455.1. Classification (GTDB taxonomy): domain Archaea; phylum Thermoplasmatota; class E2; order JACPAO01; family JAHFTW01; genus DATDQC01. Next base: position 2,624 of record DATDQC010000024.1, on the reverse strand, counting down.
CAAGGACCGCACGCGGACCGAGGCCGAGCGCCGCGGGGCGCGCGTCGTCGTCGAGCCGCGCCGCGGCTACGGACGGGCCTACAAGCGCGGCTTCGCGGAGGCGACCGGCGACGTCGTGGTCACCGCCGACGCCGACGGCACCTACCCCGTGGAGCGGATGCACGACCTGGTCGCGGAGTTCCTGGGGAAAGGCCTCGACTTCGCCACCTGCGACCGCTACGCCGACCTACGTTCCGGCGCCATGAGTGCCAAGCACCGCTTCGGCAACTGGGTCCTCTCCACGACGTCGCGCGTGCTGTTCCGGGTGCCGGTGCGCGACTCGCAGAGCGGGATGTGGATCCTTGGCCGGAAGGCGCTCGCCGGGCTCGACTTCGAGGCGATGCCGGAGGGGATGGCGTTCAGCGAGGCCCTCAAAGTTGAGGCGTTCCGACATCCCGGGCTGCGCTCGGCCGAGTTTCCCTCGTCGCTCGCCCCCCGCATCGGGGAGCCGGTGCTCGCCAGCTGGAAGGACGGGCTCCGCAACCTCGCGGCGCTCTGGAAACGGCGGCTCACCGGCCGCTGGTAGAGGGCGGTTCAGGGCTCGGAGAGGTCGAGGGGGGCGAGGCGCTCAAGGTCGGTCTCCAGGAGTTCGCCGAGCTCGCGGTGGAGGCGCTCGATCTTCGCCCACGCCGCGGGAAGCCCCTTGGCGAAGTATTTCGCCTGGAGTTCCCCGAGGCCGAGGCGGCGCTCTCCGGAGTGGAGGTTGTCGGCGTGGGCGACGATGCGCTCCTCCAGGCTCCGTGGCGTGTAGTCCTTGGCCGGGAGCCCGAGGGCCCTTGCCTCCTGCGCGTCGATGCCGGCGCCGGTGTGGCGCTCCACGACGAGGACCAGCGGCTCGGGGAACCCGCGGGCGCGCAGCATGGCGGCCCCTTTGGAGGCGTGGCGGACGTCCTGGGTGACGCTGCGGCCAATGTCATGGAGGAGAGCGCCTGCCTGGACGAGGGTGGAATCCACGGGCAGGCCTTGGGCGGCTGCGCGCTCCGCCATCGCGGCGGCAAGCCCCTCCACGGCGCGGCAGTGCCGGAGCACCCAAGGCGGGGGGCGCGCCTCGACGAGGACCCGCCACGCCTCACGCCGGGAAATGGGGGGCGAGCTCATCGATGCGCTCCTGGAGCTGCTGGCGCACGTCGCGGTTGCGGACCGGCGCCATCGCCTCGCGGCACACCGGGCAGAGGAAGTCCAGGTCCATGGCGTCCTCGAAAGGCATGCGGCGGTGCTGGTGGGGGCAGGCGTAGAACTGGTGGTCGGCCTCGAACTTGAGCTGGTTGTGCAGGTGGAGGAGCTCATCGGCCCAGCGCCGCCGGAGGATGTGCTTGATCTCGTTGAGGTCGAGGTCCCAGTAGAAGGTCTCCCACCCCTTGCCGTCGGTGTCCTTCTCGTACTCCGCGGCGTGCGCCTCCATCATGCGGTAGAGCACCTTGCGCACCGCCGAGGGCTTGCGCTCCTTGAACGACTCCAGGATGTCCACCCCGGAGACGTGGGGGTGGCCCTGCAGGTGGCGGGCCATCTCCATGGCCTCCTCGCCGACCTCCTCGAGGAGGTAGTGCTGCACCTCGGGGTCGTCGAGGGTCGGTTTCCAGTCGTCGTCGCGGATGGCCACGTTCGTCGGTGGGAGAGCGGGCGACCCCGCTTAACGGTTCGCTGTCACGCCGGGTCGGCGGCGACCCGCTTCCCGCGCGCCGACGGGAGGACCCGCATCTTCGCGTCCGGGAACCCGGCGTCCTCCCAGTCTCCGCCCCGCAGGCGGTCGAGGAAGAGCGCCAGGGCGGCCACCTCGGAGTGGGGCTGGTTCCCCACCGCGACGTTCTCGTCGGCCAGGTCGTAGAGTTCGCCGGGGACCTTCTCGGCCCCCACCACGACGAGGACGTCGGCACCCCGCCGCAGGATGTCGGGCACCGCCTCGCGCAAGGGGCGTCCGTACATGGTGAGGTGCACGACCTGGCCGCCCGCCGCCTTCCATTCCTTGAGGGGGCGCTTCCAGCCGGTCCCCGCCTCGACGTCGAAGGCGCCGCCGAAGCGGCTGGCGACCGAGGCGAGGGAGCGCACGACGCCGGCGTCCGCCTCGGCGATGCGGAGGCGGGAGGCCCCGAAGGCGCGCGCCGTGAGGCCGACGTGCGTGGTGACCCGTTTGTCGCGCTGCGGGCGGTGCCCAAGGCGGAGCACCTCCACCCTCACGTGGCACCCGCCCGCAGGTAGACCGTGACCTCGAGGCGCTGGCCGTCCTCGCACGGCAGAGCGTCGCGCAGGCGGACCGGGGCGATGAGCTCCAGGGTGGTGGTGTGGTGGGTGCGGTGGGGCAGGATGGCGGCGCAGGCGGTGCCGTTCACCTTGGCGAGGTGGCACGTCACGGCGCCGAAGGTGCGCCCCTCGGCCTGGAACGCCTCGATGAGGTGGACGGGGTGGCGCCGGAGGTACCCGAGTTTGTTGGCCTCGGCGCCCCCCAGTTCGAGGTTGAGGGTGCCCGGAAACGGTTCCCACCCCAGGGCGGCACGGAAACGCTCCTTGTACCCCGGCCGGGAGAGGTAGTAGCGCCCCTCGCCAAGCCCGGTGCGCACTTCGCCGCGGAGCTGGATGAGGTCCTTCTC
>DATDQC010000023.1:0-6593 GCA_035292455.1 Thermoplasmatota archaeon | reverse complement strand
AGGGGTGGACGGGGGGCGCCGCCGGGCTGGCGGCGCGCAACCTGGTGTTCCTGCCGCCGGTCTTCGGGGAGCTCTGGGAGGCGGGGCGGCTCGAAAAGACCCGGCTGGTGGCCATCGCCAACCGCAACCTCACGCCCGCGGGCTTCCTCGAGGTCGCGGAGCTGGTGCGGACGCGGCGCAAGGAGGACGTGGACGAGCGTCTGCTGCGGATGCCGGCCGCGTCCTTGCAGGCCGGCCGGCGCGGCCCGGAGCAGGCCATGCAGGCGGCGCAGGCCAACGGTTGGCTGGAGCGCCTGCGGACCGTCGAGATTCCGCGCGGCTTGGTGGAGGAGGCCGAGCGCGCCGCGCCGTCCGGGATGCTCGCGACGGGGGAGTCCGCAGTGCCCGGCAAGACCGATGCCGCGCCTCCCGGCGACACGGCGGCCGGGGTGGCGAGGCGCACCCTGCGCGCCGGGCTCGGCGGGGCCGAGGTGGCGCCGGAGGTGGCCGACACGCTCGAGCTCTCCCCCGACCCGGCGGCCCTGGTGGAGCGCTTCCTCACCGCGCACCGCAAGTCGGGCGACGCCAACCCGACCCTGGTCACCAAGACCCTCTTCTTCGCCCACGCCGGCCCCATGCAGCGGCTGGTCGCCGACGACAAGCTCCTGCTTCGCCACTTCCGACCGGTGAAGACCCAGAAGCGGGGGCAGCTCTTCTACCGCATCCTGGAGGTCATCGAGGAGGCCCTGATGGAGCGGGCCCACGACCCCAACCTCGACGAGCGCGGCGTGGACGAGGCGACGGCGATGGCGGCGGTGCGGCGCATCCTGGCCGACCTCAACCAGGACCCCAACCGCCACCTCGTCGTCGAGGACGCCTGGCTTGGGGAGCTTACCCGACGTCACCTCTATTTTGGCAGCCGGACCCGCAAGGAGGGGGCGGCCTACAAGTGGTTCCGCCGCATCGGCGAGCGCTTCTTCCTCGGCAGCCACAAGACCCGCGAGGAGCTCGCGGAGCGGGCGGCGCGCCGGGCGGCCAAACGTGGGGGTACCGCCCAGGGCGACGGACCCGACGGCGACGACGAGTAGGGTCGGACCTTCAGTGCGCCTGTCCGGTCACCGCGGCCAGGATGGAGTGCGCCTTCCCGGTCGAGCCGTTCTTGGCGTCCGGGCCGCCGAGCACCGGCTTGGCGCCGAGGCAGACCGTCTCCAGGATGAGGCGGCAGACGCGGTAGGGGTCCATGTTGGCGGCCGGGCGGCGGTCCTCGAGGTAGCCGCGGTCCTCCTGCATGGTGGCAAGCGGGATGCGGATGGAGGCGCCGCGGTCGGAGACGCCGTAGCGGAACTGGTCGATGCTGCACGTCTCGTGGCGGCCGGTGAGGCGCTCGGTGTTGTGGGCGCCGTACTCCGCGATGTGGTCGTAGTGGCGGGCCCCGAGCGCCTTGCAGGCGGCCTCGATGGGCTTCATGCCGCCCTTGGCGCGCATCGCCTTGGTGCTGAAGTTGGTGTGCGCCCCGGCGCCGTTCCAGTCGCCACGCACCGGCTTGGGGTAGAGCGTCGCGTTGATGCCGAAGTCCTCGCCCATGCGGTAGAGGAGCCAGCGCCCGAGCCAGATCTGGTCGGCGCACTCCAGGGGCCCGGCCGGGCCGATCTGGAACTCCCACTGGCCCGGCATGACCTCGGCGTTGATGCCGGAGATCTTGAGACCGGCGGCGGCGCACGCCTCCATGTGGGCCTCGACGAGCTCGCGGCCGTGCACCTCGTCGGCGCCGACGCCGCAGTAGTAGGGCCCTTGCGGGGCGGGGAAGCCGCCGTTGTCGGGGAAGCCCAAAGGCCGGCTGCCCTTGAAGAGGGTGTACTCCTGCTCGATGCCGAACCAGGGCTCGTCGGCGGCCGACCGCTTGGCGGCCTCGCGCAGTTTGGCGCGCGTGTTGGTGGGGTGCGGCGTCTTGCCGTCGGCGAGGAAGACCTCGCACATGACGAGGACGTGGGGCGGTCCGCGGATGGGGTCGGTGTAGTAGGAGACAGGGTGGAGGGCGCAGTCGGACTTGTCGCCGGGCGCCTGGCCGGTCGAGGAGCCGTCGAAGCCCCACCTCGGCAGGTCGTCGAGCCGCTTGACTTCCTGGACCTCGACGACCTTGGTCTTGGAGCGTAGCTTCTGCGTCGGCTGGGAGCCGTCCATCCAGATGTATTCGGCGAACAGGGCCATGTGCACCCCTCCCGGGGTGGTTCGGACAGGAACACTCTGCGAAGATAAGGGTTCAGTTGGACCTGAAATGACCGTTTGATAGACTCAATTGGTTGCCTTTTCATCAAGAAAAGGTACAAATGTTCGGCAGGGAATCGGACGGACGTGGCCCGCAGAACGCACGTTCCAAAACCACGCACCTCACCTCCCGACCTGCTTCTCCTCCAGGCCCTGCTTCTCGACGGCCGCGCCAGCCACCGCGAACTCGCATCCCGCACCGGGCTGGGGCTCGCCACCGTGAACCGCCACGTCCGGGCCATGGAGCAGGCGGGCACCATCCGCGGCTACACCGTGCGCGTCGCGCCGGAGGCCGTGGGCTGGACCCTCACCGCCATCGTCGGGCTGCGCATCGACAAGGGGCATGTCCGCACGGTGCAGCAGGAGATCGCCGCCGACCCCCGCATCTTCGCCGTCTACGACGTCACCGGCGAATGGGACGGCATCGTCCTCGCCCGCCTGCGCGACCGCGAGGACCTCGACGACCTCGTGAAGACCACGCTCTCCGCGACCCACATCCAGCGCACCAGCACGATGTTCGTCCTCAAGACCGTCCTCGAGGAGGCGGTCGTCAACCTCCCCGGCTCGCCGGCCCGCAAAGGCCCCTCGGCGCACCCCTTATAGGCCGGGGAGGATGGGGCGCTCCCCCGATGGCCCTTCCCCTCTGGATCGCCGCCGCCGTCCTCCTTGGCTTCATGGCGGCTTCCGCCTTCTTCTCCCTGTCGGAGACCGCCTTCATCGGCGTGCCCCGCCTGCAGGTCCGCCGTCTCCGGGAGGCCGGCGACGCCCGCGCCGCGCTGGTGGACCGCATGCTCGACGAGCCGGAACGGGTCCTCAGCACCGTCCTCATCGGCAACAACCTGGTGAACATCGGCGCCACCGCCTTCGCCACCGTGGTCGCCGTCGGGATCTTCGGGAGCCGCGGCGCCCTCATCGCCGCGGGCGGCATGGCGGTCCTCATCATCCTGGTCTCGGAGCTCCTCCCCAAGACCTTCGCGGTGCAGAAGCCGCTCCCCCTGGCGCTCGCCATCGCCCGGCCGCTCCGAATCGTCGAGGGCGTCCTCAAGCCGCTCGTCGTCTCCGGCGTCTGGCTCACCCGCGTCCTGACGCGGCCGTTCGGGATCCGCGCCGACCGCACGGCCCCCTTCATCACCACCGACGAGATCGAGATCCTGGTCCGGACCGGCGTCGAGGAGGGCCACATGAAGCGCTTCGAGCACAAGGTCATCTCAGGCCTCTTCGAGTTCACCGGCACCGACGTGCAGACGCTCATGACGCCGCGCAAGAGGGTGCACTTCCTCCCCAAGTCGGCGCTCCTGCGGGACGCCGTCGAGATGGCGGTGCAGCACAACCGCACCCGCATCCTGGTGGTGGACGGCGACTTCGACCACGTCCTCGGCTTCGTGCACGTCAAGGACCTGATGCGGCACAGCGACCGCGAACTTGCGGAGCGCCCGGTCACCGCGGTGCTTCGCGCCTGCCTCCTTGCCCCGCACGACCTGCGGGCCGACCGCCTGCTTCGCCGCATGCAGCGCGAGCACAAGCAGCTCGCCGTCATCCAGGGCCCCGACGGCCACAACCTCGGCATCGCGACGGTGGAGGACCTCCTTGAACAGCTGGTGGGCGAGATGCACGACGAGTTCGACGCCGCGCGCCCGGGCCACGACGACGCGCCAGCAGAGCCCACCCGGGCGGCATCTCCCAAGACCTAGTGCGCGCGGGGCAAACGGCGCGGGGGTGCAGGGGGCGGAGCCCCCTGCGAAACATCTGACCTTCGGACAAACGAGGCTCCGAGGCCCAAAGGCCGAGGGGCCCGTTTGTCCGGTGCGAGTGGGCCCGCTGCGATTTGAACGCAGGTCAAGTGGTCCCGAACCACCTAGTATACCAAGCTAGCCCACGGGCCCGTGGTGTTTCGCGCCAGAGAGGGCCGATATGTAAGCGCTTTGAAGGCCAAATCCCGCTCAGCGTCGGCGGGCCAGCATCGCGGCCGCCGCAATCGCCACGAGGAGGGCCGCCGCGCCGAAACCGGGGATGTTGACGCTCGGGGCGTCGGGGTCGGCGGGGACCTTGACCGCGGTGCCGCCGGCCGGGACCTGGACGTCCACGGTGAAGGGTCCGGGGAGCGTCAGGAGACCCCCCTCGACCCGCTGCGAGCCCTCGAAGTGGTCGGCGGTCTCGGCCTCGATGCGGAAGGTGTTGGGGCCGCTTGCCCATCCGTCGAAGCTGGCCAAGGCGCTCCAGGCGTCGGCGTCGTCCGACCAGCGCAGGTGCACCGCGCCCCCGCCCGAAAGTGCGAGCCGGACGTCGCGCACGCAGCCATCCGGGCCGGTCACCAGGCCGCGGCGGGACTTGCAGGGCACGAGGTCGTCGTGGAGCTTCACCGCGAGTTGGTCGGTGGGGGAGTTGAAGGCGTCGCCGTCCGGGGGGTAGTAGCCCACGGCTCCCCCGGTGATGGCGAGGTCGCCCTCGGTGTGCGTGGTCTTGCCCTTGGCATCGGTCGCGTCGGCGCTGAAACGGTAGGTTCCCGCGGCGAGGCCAACGGGGACCTCGTACGTGTAGTGGCCGTGGCCGAGCGCGGTGAGGTTTTCCCGTCCCGCGGCGATGGGATGGTCCCGGTCGGCCAGCCAAAAGGCGAAATCGACCTCCTCGACGCGGTCGTTGTCGGTGGCGAAGATATGGAGCGTGGTGACTCCGCCCGACTGCTGGACGAGCGGGCTGGGGAAGGCCTCGACCGTGGGCTCCGCGAAGTCGCTCACCGGGGGGTTGATGAGGAGGATGAAGAAGGCCAGCCAGGTGAAGAAGAACAGGAAGCCGGTGCCGGTCCACTCCCGGCGCTTGAAGTGGCGGATGTCGGCCTTGAACCGGGGAAACAGCCACTTGAGGGCGTAGCCGCCGGCGGCGGCGAGGGCGAGGCCGGCGAACCAGCCGTTGCGCTCGCCCCCCACGGCGCCAAACACCCCCCAGCTCACGGCGGCGACGATGACGCCCCACACGAACAGGATGGCGGTGGTGCGGAACGAGACCATCTCCTTGTGGATGAACTCGTCCTCGTTGAACTCGGGGGCGCGGAACTCGTAGTCGCCCTCGCCCTCCTTCTCCTCCTTGCGGGCCACGCCGCGGCCAAGGAGGGACCATTTAAAGACGCGCCGCCGCTGGACGCCTGTCAGGCATGAAGGAAGGCATGACGAGCGTCGACGTGGCGGCCCTGGCGGCCGAGCTCGCGCCCCTGGTGGTGGGGGCAAGGGTCGAGCGCGCCTACCAGCCCGCCAAAGAGCGCATCCTCCTGCGCCTGCGCCGCAAGGGGGCCGGGAAGCTGGAGATGCTGGTCGAGGTCGGCCGCTTCCTCACCCTCACCCGCCGCCCCCCCGCCAACCCCGACAAGCCGAGCATGGTGGCGCAGATCCTGCGCCAGCAGCTCGAGAACGCCCGCGTCATCGGGTTCTCGCAGGTCGGCTTCGACCGCATCCTCCGCATCGACATGGAGCGCGGCGACGGCCGCAGCAGCCTGGTCGCCGAACTCTTTGGGGACGGCAACCTGCTGCTCCTGGACGGCGATGGCGTCATCACGCTCCCGCTCCGTGGCACAGACTATGCTGCGCGCAGCCTCCGCAAGGGGGAGCGCTACCGTCCGCCGCCCGGCCGGCCGCCCCCGTTTGGCCGCAGCCTCGACGAGCTTCGCGCCGCCGGGCTGGAGGCCAAGCGCGACCTCGTCCGTTTCCTCTCCACCGAGTGCGGTTTCGGTCCGCAGTGGGCGGAGGAGCTCTGCCTGCGCGCCGGTGTCGCCAAGGACCGCCCCGCCGCCGGCCTCGGCCAGGACGAGTGGACCGCGGTGCACGGCGCCATCGCCGTGCTCGGTGAGGAAATCCGGCGCGCCGACCTCGCCCCGGCGGTGGTGCACGAGGGGGGCCGCGCGGTGGACGCCGTGCCGTTCACGATGCAGGGCTACCCGCCGCCCCGCTTCGCCCACGAGGAGTCCGCGACCTTCGCCGAGGCGCTCGATGCCCTCTTCCTCGGCGCCACGGGAGACGAGGAGGGCGACGAGCAGCGGAACGACCCGCGCCGCCCCCGCTTCGAGGAGGCGAAAGGCAAGCTCGAGTTTCAACTGCGCCAGACCGACGAAGCCATCGCGACGTTCGAGGCCGATGAGCGTCGGCTCCAGGTTGACGGCGACCTCCTCTATGCTGCGTTCCAGGAGGCACAGGCCGCCCTTGCCGCCATTGACGAGGCGCGCCGGAAGGCGGGCGACTGGGCGTCGGCCGAGGTGGAGCTCGCAAGACGACGCGCCGCCGGCGACGCGGCGGCGGCCGCCGTGGTCGGCCTGCGGCCCCACGAGGCCGCCGCGACGCTGCGGCTGCGGGACGCGGCGGGCC
>DATDQC010000022.1:0-3009 GCA_035292455.1 Thermoplasmatota archaeon | reverse complement strand
CCACAACCCCCTCGAGCCGCTGGTGACCGCCGTGGTCTTCTTCCTCGCCATCCTCACGGCCGTGGTGGTGCTCTACGTGGTGGACCGCTCGCTCGAACGCCGCAGCGAGGGGCTACTTACCGCCCTCGAGGACGCGGTGCGCGGCGACCCCTTCATCGTCCTGCGGCGCGAGGTGCAGGAACTGGAGCGCGCGAGCAGCCTGGTGAACGGCATGCTGGCCTACTGCGTCGGCCTGCTCGCCGAGGCGCTCGTCTTCGTCATCCTCCTCCGCAACGGCATCGACGACGCCACCACCCTGGCCGTCATGCGGCAGGGCTTCCTCCTCCCCGTCGTTCCGGCCGCCCTCTTCGGGCTCGTCTACTTCTTCGCGGCCCGTGGGATCCACCGCGAGCGGCTCCGCGTGGTCGAGGAGCGCCTGGGGCGGATGCGGCCCACCAACCGGCCGCGCCGGCACCCTCAGTAGCCTCAGTAGTAGGGCAGCATCGGGTCGAGCTGGCCGTGGAGGAGGGTGTAGGTGGCGGCGAGGGCGAGCGGGTTGAGGATGTTGTCGGAGACCGCGAAGGGCACCGGCGCCAGCACGTCCACCAGGAGGAAAACCAGGGCGGAGGCGACGGCCACCGGGAGGCCGACAAAGGGCAAGGCGACCGCGAACGCGACGAGGGTGCCCCCCACCGAGCCGAGGTAGGACTTGTTGGGGTTGTGGAACCACTTGCGGCGGCCGAAGCGGATGCCCACCAAGGCGCTCGCGGTGTCGGCGAAGATGGAGACCGCCAGCATCGCGAAGACCGCGGGGATGCCAGTGTCCCAGTGCGCCGCGTCGCGGGTGAGCCAGAGCACGGCGAGCGGCACGGTGGCGGCGATGTAGTAGTGGGCGCCGAAGAGGCCCGCCTCGCGGGTCCGCAGCCGGCTCAGGATGATGGCCTTGAACGGATAGCTGGTCTCGGGGTACCGCAGCCGCAGCAGCTCGGTGGGGAGGATGACGAGGAGGACGGTGAAGAGGCCGAACACCGCGAAGAGGTGGCCGGCCGCGAGCCAGCCGTGGTGGCTCGCCTCATAGAGGTTCCGCAGGCTCTCGCCGGAGCCCGGCCCGCCGCCAACCAGGCTCCAGAGCCCCCGCACCGCCAGGTACCCGAGCGCCCCGTAGAGGAGCAGGAAGGCGCTCATCATGAGGTGCGGCGCCTTGCGGCGCCCCTCGTGCCCAAGCTGCATCTCGGCCTGGATGCGGTGCAGCTCCGTCTTGCGCTCCGCGGGGCGGAGGTCCTGCAGGATGGCGTTGAGGCGCCGCCCGAAGACCTCCTTGAAGCGCTCGATCTTCTCCTGGTAACGTCCGAGGGTGAAGGTGAGGGTGACCACGATGGCGCCGACGTAGACCACGACGATGGCGACCGAGAAGGGGGCGGGGACGAGGGTGGCGCCATCTCGGTAGAGGAGGAGGGCCATCGCCAGCATGACCCCGGTTGCGAGCAGCGCCGACCAGCGGTCCTCGAGCTTGACGCGGAAGGCGCGCCAGGCGTAGTACCCGGTGAGGAGGGCGTAGGCGGCGGTGCCGGCGGCAAGCAGGAGGGCGGCGGTCTCGCTCGCCTCGCCCGCCTGGAAGGGCACCGGCTCCACGGCCACGCCGGGCGACGGGGGGCGGCCGGCTAAAAGGGTTGGCCGTCGCCTTCGGCGTCCGCCGGGGACCGGGCGGTGCGGCCCTCGGCGCCTTCACAGGTTGCGGTCGAGGTAGCCCGTGGTGCCGCCCTCGGGGGTGATCCGGGTGGCGCCCCAGATGCCGAAGGGTGCGGCGGCGACGAGGAGCGCCCCCCAGGGCCGCCCCGCCGTGGCGAGCCCCAGCCCCACGATGCCCACCGTCACCGAGGCAAGGACGAGCGCCACCGCCGCGAGCTTGCGAAGGGCGTCCTTGATGCCGCGCGCCATGAGGGGCCCGGGGAGGGATTTGAACCCTCCACAAGGGAGCCACAATCCCATATGTTAACCAAGCTACACTACCCGGGCCAGGGTTTCTGTCGCGCGCCTTCCGCGTCTCCCACGAGGAGGCAAACGGCCGAGTTTGGCGTCCGCTTTAACCGTTTGGAGCACGGGGCGGCTCGAGCGCAAGGCCCTACGCCGTCGTCGCAAGCTGGAAGCGCGCCTGCTCCTCCGCGGGGAGGGTGGCCCACGACTCGCCGACGAAGTAGCGGGTGTGGGGGTGGTCGCGCCGCAGGTCCACGAGGCCCAGTTCGGCAAGGCGACGGATGTGCCAGTTCACGGTGCTGGGGGCAACATGGAAGCGCTCGGCGAGTTCGTGCTGGGCGATGCCGGGGGTGCGCAGGATCTCCTGCGCGATGGCGGCGGTGGCGCGGTTCCTAAGCGCCGCGACGAGGAGCTTGCGGTCCTGGGCGTAGAGGCCGCTCGCGCGGTCGAAGTAACGGAGGTAGCGGCCGTCCTTGACCGCGCTCACGAAGCCGTTCCTCTCGAGGACGCGGAGGTGGTAGGTGAGGGTGGACTCGCCGAGGCTGAGGCTGCGGGCGAGCTCCATGAAGCTGACCCCTGGGTTGGCCTTGACCATGTCGTAGACGTGCGAGCGGCCGGCGTGCTCCAGGACCTCGGAGCCGTGCACGCGGGCGTAGCCCGCCACCAACCCGGTGGCGCCGGTGGCCAGCAGGGCCTTGGCCTGCATGGCGATCCAGACCAGGGCGGCGAGCACGACCGCCCCGATGCCCACTGCGGCCGCGACACCGCTCCAGTCGTAGGCGGCGGCGACCGCGCCGTAGGCGACGTAGGTGAAGTCTCCCTCGCCGCGGACGTCGGAGGTACCGTCGGCGGGGTCGGCGCCCGCGAGGTGGAGGCTGAAGCGGCCGTCGAGCCGGAGGTCGTCGCCCTGGACGCTGTGGCGGACGTCGCGCCCGTCCTTGCGGACGGTGAGGATGCCGTCGAAGGCGGGGAGGAACGCGGTGCCGTCCACGGCGACCTCCGGCTCCTCGGCGTAGAGGAGGCCGGGGAGGCCGGCGAACTGGAGGGCGAGGCGGG
>DATDQC010000021.1:0-6257 GCA_035292455.1 Thermoplasmatota archaeon | reverse complement strand
AACGCCCAGGCCGGCCTCGACGACCGCACCCGCCCGTGGGCGATGCTGGCCGAGGCGATGGCGGCGTTCGCGGTGCAGACCCTGGAGCGCCCACTCGCCGAGGTCATCGTCGGGGCCTCCTCCGGCATCGAACTCGAGCCGCTCCGGCTGCACGCCCTGGTGGGGGCGCTCAAGGTGAGCCTGGAGACGCCGGTCAACGCCATCAACGCCCCCGGCCTCGCCGAGGAGCGCGGCTGGATCTCCTCGGCTCGCCGCATCCCCGAAGGGCAGCCCCCCATCCTCCGCCTCACCCTGCGCGCCGGCGAGGAGGAGACCACGCTGGAAGGCCACCACACCCCGGCCTACGGGCCGCGCGTCACCCGGGTGGACGGCTTCGAGGTGGACTTCCGGCCGCAGGGGCGTTTCCTGGTGACGCACCACGACGACGTCCCGGGCATCCTCGCCGCCATCACGGCCGAACTGGCGCGCCACGAGCTGAACGTCGGCAACGTCAGCCTCGCGCGGCAACGCGAGGGAGCGCACGCCGGCACGGCGCTGGCGGTCATCCAGATCGACGGCGCCATCCCGGCCGCGGTGCGCGACGCCCTCCGGGAGACCCAGGCGGTGCACGCCGCCCACCGCGTCCGCGTCCTCGCATAATCCTTAAGCCGCGCCTTCCTGGCCGCGGCGTGGACCTCGCCCGCTCCAAGACGCACCCCCCCGTGCGCGACCTCGCCGTGGACGGCGGCACGACGGTGGCGAGGCTCATGGAGCAGTGGCGGGCGGGGGGCGGCTTCACGGCCAAGAAGCTCGCCGTCGCCGCCGACCTCCTCCACCGCATGGTCGCAGACAAGTCTCAGAAGATCATCCTCTCCTTCCCCGCGGCACTCATGGCGACCGGGACCCGCGGCGTCCTTCGCGACCTGGTCAAGCACAAACGTGTGGACGCAGTCATCACTACCTGCGGCACCCTCGACCACGACCTCGCCAGGCTGTGGGAGGACTACTACGCCGGCTCCTTCGAGATGGACGACCGCGAACTCCACCAGCAGGGCGTCAACCGCCTCGGCAACGTCCTCGTCCCCAACTCCTCCTACGGGGAGGTGCTTGAGGCGAAGCTCCGCCCGCTCCTCGAGGCGTGGTACCAGACGGGCGCCAAGCACTGGTCCACCCGGGAGCTTTCGGCCAAACTCGGGGAGTGGGCGGGCCGTGAGAAGAACCGCGAGGAGTCCCTCCTGTACTGGGCGTGGAAGAACCAGATCCCCGTCTTCGTCCCCGGCCCCACCGACGGCGCCGTGGGGGCCCAGGTCTGGATGACCTACCAGCAGCATCGCGACCTCCGCTTCGACCTCCTGCGTGACGAGCAGGAGCTCTCCGACCTCGTCTTCTCCGCCAAGCGGTTGGGGGCGCTGATGGTCGGCGGCGGCATCTCCAAGCACCACACCATCTGGTGGTCGCAGTTCCGGGGCGGCCTCGACACCGTGGTCTACCTCACCACGGCGCAGGAGAGCGACGGCAGCCTCTCCGGGGCCCGCGTCCGCGAGGCCGTGTCCTGGGGCAAGGTCAAGGAGGACGCGCAGTGGGAGACCGTCGAGGGGGACGCCTCGGTGCTGCTGCCCCTCTTGGCCGCGGATCTCGAGGCACGCCTGGGCATGAAAGGGGCCCCCAGCGGGCCGCGCGGTCGGCGCCTCCGGTGACCTAGTAATCGTAGTAGGGGGGATAGAGGCCGAAGGGGGAGCCGACGGTGAACCCGCCCGCCAACAGGAGCACGCCCGTGACGACGAAGAGGATGCGGGCGAAGCGGGGGTTTCCCACGAGGAGCCCGGTTAGGAGGACCGCCGCCGCGAGGCCCACGATTCCCACGCCGTGGAGCAAGTTCGCCACGGCCGCCATCTTCGCGACCTTCCGCTCGTCCTGCTGGTCGCTCTCATCGTAGGCCTCGTAGTCGATGGAGGCGTCCTTGACCTGGGCGTACCCCATGAGCACCACGCCCACCAGGAGGAGGGCGACGAAGAGGATGGCCGAGACCACGGTCAGGCCCGGAATCCGCACCCCGTCAACCGAGGGGGGTGCGGTGGGGGAGGCAGGGGATGGCGCGGGGCGCAACGGGCGGGCCGGGAAGGCATCAGCCATGGGAAGGGCGACCGGGGGCGCCGCAAAGACCCTGCCGGCGACGGGCATGGGCTGGCCACGGCAACGTCACTTGCCGTGGTTTCCGGTTCCTCCGCCGCGCTCAGCGGCCTCGACGCCGGCCTCGTGGCAGTAATGGGCCGTTCAAGCCGCGCTAGAAGCCGCCGCCAAAGAGGGCCGCGAAGATGGAGGTCAGGTTGGTCGCCATGCCGGCCTGGATGAGGAAATAGCAGGCACCGAGGACCATGGCGGCGCGCGGACCCCAGGGGAGACCCTTCTGCATGAACCCCGCCAAGGCGAGGCCGACCCCCACTGTGATGGCGCCAAACTCGTAGAAGGCGGCGGAGCCGCGGTCCTTGGAGTCCACGTCGTCGATGTGGGTGAAGAAATGCGTGAGCGAGGCGAGAGCGAGCAGGCCCAGGCCGACGCCGATGACGACGAGCCAGGCCACGGACCAAACCGAACGAGTGGGGGGATTCTCCTCCATGGCGAAGGGAAAAGCTGCCGGCCATTAAGGACCCATCCGGACCCGTTTTCGAACCTGGTTCTGCCCGACCGTCAGATTCCTAAACAGCATTCAACATTGGGCCGCGTGACCGACGCCCTCGACCGCCGCATCCTCCGCATCCTCATGGAGGACGCCCACACCCCTTTCCGGGAGATCGCCGGCAAGGCGGACACCACGGTGGGCACGGTCCACAACCGCATCAAGAAGATGCGCGAGGCGGGCATCATCAAGCGCTTCCTCCCCGAGGTGGACGCCTCCAAGCTCGGCTTCGGAATCTGTGCCCTCATCGAACTCAAGATCGCCGGCGGCCATCTCCTCGAGGTGCAGAAAGAGCTCTCCAAGGACCCCCACATCGTGGCGGTCTACGACGTCACCGGCGAGATGGACACCGTCTTCGTGGGGAAGTTCAAGGACACGCCGGACCTCGACCGCTTCGTCAAGCACACCCTCCAGCACACCCACGTCAAGGAGACCCGGACGCGTCTCGTCCTCAACGTGGTGAAGGAGGGGTTCAGCCCGAGGCTGGAGGATTGACCGGTACGGCCGGATAGAATCGTTCAAGTCCCCCCACCCATCATCGCCGCCCACCCTTCCGGGTGGCTCATGGCCGAAGAACTCAATCCCTTCAAGATTGCGCAGGCGCAGCTCGACAAGGCCGCCAAGGCCATGAAGCTCGACCGGCCCATGCACGAGTACCTGCGGGAGCCGCAGCGCTTCCTCCAGGTCTCCATCCCGGTCCGCATGGACCGCGGCGGCACCAAGACCTTCACCGGCTTCCGCTGCCAGTACAACGACGCCCGCGGCCCCACCAAGGGGGGCATCCGCTACCACCCCGACGAGACCGCCGACACCGTCAAGGCGCTCGCGGCGTGGATGACCTGGAAGTGCGCCGTCGCCGACATCCCGTACGGTGGCGGCAAGGGGGGCGTCATCTGCGACCCCAAGAAGATGTCCGCGCGCGAACTCGAGCGCCTGAGCCGCGGCTGGGTGCGCGCCGTGCACCAGATCGTCGGGACCTACAAGGACGTCCCGGCGCCCGACGTCTACACCACGCCCCAGATCATGGCGTGGATGATGGACGAGATGTCGGTCATCCACGGCGCCAACGAGCCCGGCTTCATCACCGGCAAACCCCTCGCCCTCGGCGGCTCCGCGGGGCGCGGCGACGCCACCGCGAAGGGTGGGATGTACCACCTCCGCGAAGCGGCCAAGACCCTCAAGCTCAGTCTCAAAGGGGCCAAGGTGGCCATCCAGGGCTACGGCAACGCCGGCGACTTCGCCCACAAACTCGTCACCGAGATGTTCGGCGCCAAGGTGGTCGCGGTCTCCGATTCCAAGGGGGGCATCACCAACGCCAAGGGGCTCGACTACGCCAAGGTGCACGACTTCAAGCACCGCAAGGGGCACCTCAAGAACTTCCCGGGCGCCAAGGGAATCACCAACGAGGCCCTGCTTGAACTGCCAGTGGACATCCTTATCCCGGCCGGCATCGAGAATCAGATCCACGCCGCAAACGCCGCCAACGTCAAGGCCAAGATCGTCCTGGAACTCGCCAACGGCCCCACCACTCCCGAGGCGGACCTCATCCTGCACGAGAACGGCATCCTCGACATCCCCGACTTCCTCGCCAACTCGGGGGGCGTCACGGTCTCCTACTTCGAGTGGGTGCAGAACCTCTACGGCTACTACTGGTCCGCCGACGAGGTCTACGCCAAGCTCGACGCCAAGATGACGAGCGCCTTCCACGCGGTCCACGACACGTCGCGCAAGATGAAGCTGGACATGCGGACGGCGGCCTACGTCGTCGCCGTCGGACGCGTCGCCGAGGCCGTCCGCCTCCGGGGCATCGTGGCCTAGAGGCTGTTTCACAACTTCCTCGGTCGAACCTGGTTTTTCTGCGCCCGCCACGTCAGGGCAGCCGCAGATGGCCGGGTGCGCAGCAGCGCGGCCGGCTTTTCTCCGGCTGACGCAGTCGGCCGGGTGATTTCGCAGATTGCGCAGATTACGACTTGAAGGCTATCTGTGAAATCTGCGTAATCTGTGGCTCGTCGGGAACCGAAAATGAGCCATCAACGGGAAAGGTTGTGAAATGGCCTCTAGCGCCTGGATCCGAGTTCTACAGCTCGACGCCTTCCCGGCTCAGAAGCTGCTGCTTCATCCGCAGGCCGCCGCCGTAGCCTCCGAGCGTGCCGTCGGCGGCGATGACGCGGTGGCAGGGAATGATGAGCGGGATGGGGTTGGCGTGGTTGGCCTGCCCGACGGCGCGGAAGGCGCCCGGCCGGCCCACCGACTGGGCGACGTCGCGGTAGCTGCGGACGGCGCCGTAGGGGATCGCCCCCAGCGAGCGCCAGACGCGGGCCTGGAACGTCGTGCCCCCGGGGTCGAGCGGGAGGTCGAAGCTGCGGCGGCGGCCCTGGAAATACTCCAGGACCTGGTGCGAGGCGCGAAGCAGCAGGGGGTCGCGGGGCTCCTCGCGGAACCCCACCCCCGGGAAGCGGTCGGCGAGCCCGGCGAGGAAGCGGTCGCGCGGCTCGCCCGGCATCGAGGTCTGCACGACGGCGCCGGAGCGCACCGCGATGTGGAGCCATCCCAGGGGCGTCTGGACGCGGGCGTAGGAGCCGGAGGGGGGTGTAGCCGCGGGGTTCGCCGTCATGGGCTTGGCCTGCCGGCCCGGAGATGGCGCGCCAGGCTCATGAAGGATACGGCGAAGGCCAGGGCGGCCATGAGGGCCCCCGCCCGGAACGCCCCGTCCCGGTCGGCCAGGGCGCCCAGGATGAGGATGACCAGCCCCGCGTTCAAGAGGTAGAACCCCCAACGCCCGGTGGAGAACCGGGGCGGCGGTCGCCCTGCCTCGGCCGGGATGGCCCGCTGGGCGAAGCCGAGGATGAGCTGTGCGAAGCCGCCAAGGAGCAGCGCGTGGACGTGGGTGAAGCGGAGTGCCGGGAGCCGCGCCGCGTAGGCGTCGGGGACGGCGTTGAGGAAGATGCCGAGGAGGACCCCCGAGACCAGCCAGAAGACGGCGGAGAAGGTCCACGGCACGTAGGTGAACTCGGGCGTCACCTGCTGGGTGCGGCTCTTGTTGCGCATGATGTTGGCGCCGAGGACCCCCATGTAGGTGAAGACGCCGAGGAAGGCGAAGGCGCCTCCGGCGACGACGAGCCCCATGACCCCCGACAGGAAACCGGCCGCAAGCAGCACGATGGCGGCGAGGCTGCTGTGCAGCTCACCCTTGATGGCGCCGGCTGCGATGGCGGGGACGCCCGAGTAGCGCGGCACGACGAGGTGGCCTAGGCCGTAGAGGGAGAGCACGCCGTAGCCGACGAGGAGGACGTGCAGCCCGGCGAGGCGGAGACGCTCCATCGGGGTGGCACCGAGGCCGGGCCACGCCGCGGCGGCAAGGATGGCGAGGCCGGCGGGGAGGAAAATGTGGGCGAGGCGGACGTGCTTGAGGCTGGCGTCGTCGCCTTTGGTGAGCGGGTCCCTTTCGAGGTCGACGAGCGAGATGCCGCGTGGGGGCAGGACACCAAAGAGTGCGCGGAGTTGGAACATCCCCGTCACGACCAGCAGCAGGGCGGCTCCCAGCAGCGCCCACTCCGAGGCGGCGCCGGGCGCGGCGAGGCTCCCGGCGGCTCCGATGGAG
>DATDQC010000020.1:0-5042 GCA_035292455.1 Thermoplasmatota archaeon | reverse complement strand
CGATGACCGGCTTGCGGCAGTCCTCAACGGCGTTCATCGCCGCGTGCCCGAGCTGGACGATCTCCGCCGCCTGCTTGGGGTCGATGCCGGCGAACGCCTTGAGGTCGGCTCCGGCGCAGAAGGCGTGGTTCCCCGCACCCGTGAGGACGACGGCGCGCACCTCGTCGTTCTTCGCGAAGCCGTCGAACTCCGTCTTCAACTCCTTGAGGACGGCGGGCGAGAGCGCGTTGACGGGCGGATGGTCGAGTGTGACCAGGGCGGTCTTGTTGTCGATCTTCACCTTGACGAATTCTCCCATGTCGTGGTCTCCTTAGGTCCCTTGGTCTTTCGTGTAGTCGTAGAAGCCGCGGCCGGACTTCTCTCCAAGCCGGCCGGCGGCCACCAACTGCTTGATGATCTGGACGGGGCGCTGCGGGACGACGCCGCCCTGCTGCGCCCGGATGGACTCCCCGGCGTGCAGCAGCACGTCGAGGCCGATGAGGTCGGCGAGGGCGAGCGGGCCCATCGGCATCCCAGCCCCCGCCTGCATGGCGAGGTCGATGTCCTTGGGCTTGGCGACCCCCTCCTCGTAGCAGGCGAAGGCCTCCTGCAGCATGGGGGCGAGGATGCGGTTCACCAGGAACCCGGGGCCCTCCTTGACCTCGATTGGCACCAGCGGGTAGCGGTGGTTTCGCATGGGGGCGAAGTAGTTGATGACGTCCTCCACGACGTCGGGGCGCGTCTCGATGCCGGGGATGACCTCGATGAGGGGCAGCGTCGTCGGGGGGTTGAAGAAGTGGACGCCGAGGAAGCGCCCGCGCCGCTTCGGGGGGAGGGCCGAGGCGATCTCGGTGACGGGGAGCGTCGAGGTGTTGGTGGCGAGGACACAGCCCTCCGGCACGGCGCCCGCGAGGTCGGCGAAGAGCTTCTTCTTGAGGGCGAGGTTCTCGGGGGCGGCCTCGATGAGGAGGTCGGCCTTGTCCAGGGTGTCGTTCCCGGCCGTCCACTGGATCTTCTTGAGGACGCGGTCGCGGCGAGCGGCGTCGTAGGTGGGCTTGAGGGCCTCGCGCGCCTTGCGTTTCTGCTCCTCGCTGAGCGCAACGCCGGTCTTGGACTCGAACTCCTCGATGGCCTTGGGGGCCTTGGCGGCGTGGAACGCCACCAGCTCGTCGAGGTCCTTCTCGATGGTGCGGCGACCCCTCTCCAGGGCGGCGGCGTCGATGTCCTTGACCGTGACGTTGGCGTTGTTGAGGGCGAGGACCTCGGCGATGCGGGCCCCCATCACCCCGGCGCCCACCACGACGGCCCGGTCCACGAACAGCACCATGGCGACGTCTCCCGGGGGCGTGCCGGAAGGGCCGCCCCGCACGGAACCATCGGCAGGAACCGGAATAACCCTTGTGTGCATGGATGCCCAGAAACATTCTGCAAAGGCTGACATGTTCAGGTCAGGGCTTTCCTGGTTCCGGTTTTTCCTGTCTGGAGGACATCGGGGGCGCAAAGGCCTCGCTCCTGGGCTTGAACCTTTGGCGCACTCCCCAAATAGGAGCGGAGGCCCAAGGCAGGCCGATGCCCAAGAATCAAGCTGCCCCGTTCCTCCGAGCCAAGCGCCCGGTAACACGGGTCGGAACGGCCCGGCGCCGCCCCCTCCCCCGCTGGCTCTTCGGGCACCCGTTCCTCGCCGCGAGCACGATGGCCATCCTGGCCACCGCGAGCCTGGTCGCCGCCGCCCTCGCCATCCGCGAGGACGTCACGACCAACCCGAGCGCCGTCGCCCCCGACGTCGTCTTCGCAAACGGCGCCGACTACGCCAGCATCAACGCCGCCGGCTTCGCCACCCTCACCCTTGGGTCGAGCGGGACCTCGGCGACCCTGGCCGTCTCGGGCATCCCGGGCGCCGCCCTCGTCACCTTGGGCAACGTCATGAAGCTCGACAACCAGGACGCCACGCAGGCCTACAGCGTCACCCTCTCCAGAAGCGGAAGCGTGGACGCCGACATCACCTCGTTCCAGGTCGTGGTGAGGAACGGCGCCTCGACGCTCCTCACCTGGGACGCCCTCGGCGCCACTTCGAGCGCCTTCACGGCGCCCGCCAACACCGCCCTCGACGTCACCATCAGCCTCACCATCGCCACCGGCACCGCACCGGGTGCGCAGGGCAGCTTCACGATGCAGTTCAACCTGGCCCCGGTGTGAGGGGGGGCGCCATGCGGCGCCGGCTCCTTCCCACCCTGCTGGTGCTTCTCGTCGCCGGGCTCGCCCAGGGGGGCGTCCTCCTCGAGGAACAGGTCGCCACCAGCCCATCGGCGGCCATTCCTGTCACCCTCGCCGCCGGAACGTCCGGCAGCACCACGCTGGGGGCGAGCGCCACCTCGGCCGCCACGACCGCTTCCCTTCCCGTCGTGGGCTCCATCACGGTCCTCAAGGTCGAGCGCGCCACCGGCTCCTGGAGCGTTCGCATCGAGGCGCTCTCCGCCACCGGCTTCAGCGTCCTCGAATCGGCCACCGTCACGTTGGTGGGCGCGACGACGCAGGCCCAGGTCGTCGTCACCGCCGGCTCGCTCACGCAGTCCACCGGCTCGACCGTGGTGCTGGACGGCACCACGACGACCCTCACGGTCCTCGCCGCGGGGACGTTCCTCGGGACCGGAATCCTCGACATGCGCATCGTCCTCGTCCCCAGCGCCGGGCCGCAGCCCGACCTGCGCTACGACTACGACCTGACCTTCTCGTAGGTCCGGGCCCAGGAAAGCCTCAAACGGCGGGGACGCCAATCCCCTGCTGGATGACCAAGAAGCACGACCCCAAGAAGGACGCCGAGCACGCCCACCAGGACCCGCGCGGCGGCGGCTCGAGCATCGACCCCAAGGCGAAGTCCCACGTCAACACCCGCAACCTGAACTACGGCGAGGCGAAGGTCAAGCAGGTGGGCCGGATGGACCGCGTCGTCAACTGGTTCCGGCGCGGCCGGGGACGCTAAGCGCCTTCACCCGAATCCGCAGATTTCGCAGATTGGCCTTCAAACCTGTGCGTAGGCACGCAGTCGGTAATCTGCGGGTTCGGCGGCGCACTCAGTGGACGGCGACGACGATGACGTCGCGGACCGCCTTGATGGAGTTGAAAGGGAAGGTGATGCGGCCCTGGCCGTCCTGGGGGAAGAGCCGGGCGTCGATCTCCTCGGCGGGTTCGACGTGGACGGAGACGAGGTCGCCCGTCTCGACGTTGGCGCTGACGTTGCGGAGGATGCCGAGGTAGCCCCCCTCGTTGGACATCACTGTCTTGCCGCGGAGCTCGGATTCGAAGACCTTCATGGGTGCAACCCTTGGAGGCTTCCAGGAGGCAGGGGGAGATAAGGGTGGCGAATGGAAACCAAGGCCTCCATTTAGAAGCCGTAGGATAAGTTGCCTACATGGTCCACGAAAAATACCCTGCCCGTCACGGCGGAGACATGATAGGTCGTTAAGCGAGTGAGCGTGCTCTCGTCAAAGATGGTGTAACCCCACTTGAAACGCAGCTCCTCTGCGGGCGCCGTGGGCGCGTGGTTTCCAAGGTAGGTGAGCGCCTCTGCGTCGTCCGGACCTGGAATCTCCCATCCATCGTGGACAATCCGGAGCACATCTGCCGCAGAAATCTCTCCGCGGGGGGGCGCAATCTGGAAAACCACCGGGGACTCCCCCGGGAAGGACTCGACGGGGCCGGGCGGAGCCCAAACGTCAGCAAGTGGCTCGAGCGTCGACTCGGTGAATGTCACTTTTTCCGTAGTGCGGTTCACCTTCCAGAGGAACGCGTCTGCCCGTTGCCACGATGGTGTAGGGTTCCCTAGAACGAGCGAAAGCGGAGCATGGGAAACCAGCATCAGTTCGACAGGTTCTCCCAAAATCTCATGCGAGATGCGTTGGAGAGTAATCCACTTGATGGCGCCAGACGTGCCGAAAACGTGGGAGACGTTCATGGCCGTAGGGAGAAGACCCGACCCTGCCAGCGCCATTGTGGTCCGCAGGGTGTCGAACGTTCCATAGGCGCATTCATTGGAGCAGGGCGTTTCGGCAACGATGTTCCAGCCGTCTGCTGTACGAATCCATTCGAGGTCCCAGCCGGCCCATGTACGAGGCGGGTCGTGCCCAAGGAGCGCCCACTGGGGACCCAAAGGGGCAACGAAAGCGTGCCAGAGAACGGGAGGTTGGCCGCCGCCTGCCAACCATAGACTGGGCATCCATGCATGCTCGTCCGCAGGAAGCACAGTGGCATGGGGCGCCGACACTTCAACGAGGCCTCCGTTTGTGGGTTCGAAACGCGAATGGTAGGTTCGCCACTCCGCGGGGAGGTATTTTTCATGCCTGGGGTCCGGTTGGATGCGGGAATCCACGGCAATCGTGCTGGGGGCGACCGCCAGGGCAATATCCAACTGACCGAACGGCTCGTTTCCCCCCTCCGCAAACCCATGAAGCGAAACGTTGAAGGTCGCACGTTCGACGCTCCATGCCTCGATTTCAAAGGCAGGCGTGCCGGTTTTTCCCGTGGTCTCCATGCACGCGGATAAGGACAGGAAAAGGAGGAGAAAGTGGGAGAGACGGGTGAGCTTTCTAGTCATGGCGGTGCTCTACAGGACACAATTGCCCGTCGCGGAATCCCATTCGCTATGGGCCTGCCCTGAACCGCTGTAGGTAACGCTAAGCTCTCCTTCCGCAATGGCTCCCGCCCATTCGACCAGGTTGTCCATATGTTCCTGCGCCAGCTCTTCCGCGCCGTCCACATAGGGCTGGACCTCGTCCGCCGTCTCGAGTTCCTGAAGGGTGGCAACGAAGGGCACGCCCATGCCGTCCAGGAACTCCAGGAGGTTGATGGAGGTGATCTGTCCCGAGAGACTCACGGTGGCGGTCCCGGTTCCGGTTGCAGGCCCTGTGTAAGACACCGCGCTGCCATCCATCAAGAAGGTCAGCCCTTTCCACGTCCATACCATGGGTCCGAAGTCGGCCTTTTGGCCGACGATGTCGAGGGCGAGGGTCTCGCTGACGCCTTTGACGGTTCCCCACGGTTGGATGCAATCCGACGAATCGTATCCC
>DATDQC010000019.1:0-2694 GCA_035292455.1 Thermoplasmatota archaeon | reverse complement strand
CCCGCCTCGCGGTTCAAGGTGGCGATGAGGTCGCCGAGGGCCATCCTCTTGCCGTTGAGGCGGACCGGCAGGCCGCGCTCGAAGCCGATCTCGAAGAGGGCGGGCGCCTCGGGCGCCTTGAGGGGATTGACGGTCCAGAGGAAGGCGTCGTCGTGCGGGGCGTGGGCCGGGTCCTCGGTGTCGCCGCCTTCGATGGAGCGGCCCCACAGGTTGTCGTCCGTGGAGTAGGTGGAACGCTTGAGGTGGGGCACCTGGAGCCCGTGCTTGCGGGCATACTCGACGGTGGCGTCCCGCGTCATGGGGTGGCTGCGTTGGGGGGCGAGCGTCGTGAGGCCGGGCTGGATGGCCTTGACGGCCGCCTCGATGCGGACCTGGTCGTTCCCTTTCCCGGTGCAGCCGTGGGCGACGGCGTCGCCGCCGACCCTGCGGACCGCCTCGACCAGCTTCTTGGCGATGAGGGGGCGCCCGAGGGCGGTCGCCAGGGGGTAGACCCCCTCGTACATCGCGTTGGCCCGGATGGCGGGGGCGATGTAGTCGCGGATGAACTCCTCCTTGGCGGGCAGGATGAGGACCTGCTCGGCACCGTTCGCCAGGGCGCGCGCCTTGGCCTCCTCGAGGTGGGCCTCGCCCTGGCCGAGGTCGAGCATGGCGCAGGTGACCTTGGCGTTGTGGTGGGTCTTGAGCCAGTGCACCATGACGCTGGTGTCGAGGCCGCCCGAGTAGGCGAGGACGATGTGCTGGGGCACATCCCGAGTTTATCAATCCGCCAAGATAAGGGGCGCGCCGAATCCTCGCCACCGACCGGGCACGCATGTCTAAAACCGGACATGAGGTGCAGGAGGCGTGCCTCCCCGCAAGGCCCCGGCCGCGGCCCCTGCCCCGCCGCAGCGCTCCACCGCCCAGTCGGTCCGCCAGTACATCGACGCCCACCCGGTGGTCCGCGACGCCCTCGCTCTCGACATCGTCAACCTCTCCGCGCTCACCCGGCGCATCATGAAGGAGACCGGCCTCCCCGGCGAGGAGGCGGTGCTGGTCGCCTGCCGGAGGTACCAGCCGGTCCAACGCGCCGACTACCAGGCCGCCATCCGGCGCGTCCTCGACAAGTCGAAGCTCGAAGTGCGCACCCGGGTCGCCGTCCTCACCGCGCACCCCTCCTGGCGCCTGTTCGGAAAGCTCGAAAAGGCGATGAACGCCCTCGCCGGCCGCAGCCACCCCATCCACGTGCTGCACGGCTCGGAGTCCATCACCATCATCACCGACGAGACCCTGCTTGAGGAGATGGAGGAGATCCTGGGTTCGGAGGAGATTGTCAAGAAGCGCGCCGGCCTGGTGGAACTGAACATCCGCAGCCCCGACTCCATCGAGGACGTCCCCGGCATCCTCGCCTTCCTCGCCTCCAGCCTGGCGGGGCGCGGCATCAACTTCGTCGAGGTCATCTCCTGCTACAAGGACAACATGTTCCTCATCGAGGAGGCGGACCTCTTCAAGGCCTTCGAGGTCCTCAACGGCCTCATCCGGACCTGACTCGCGCCGCGAAAGGATGGGCAGGCAAAGGTTATGTGCGATGGGCAAAAAGAATCATGGGCATGGCACGAAAACTATGCCTCGTGCTTGCAGGAGTGATGCTCCTGTTGGCTGGCTGCTCCAGCGCCGGTGCGGAAGCGGCCATCGAGTTCGACGGCACCGGCAACGGGGCGCATAGCGACCGCGGTGACTGCGGCGATTCCGGGACCCTCTCCGGCGACGGAAAGGTCCACGACGGCCAGGTCACCGTCCGCGTGCAGGACGCCGACGGAACGGAGCTCTTTGTCCAGAGCTACAGCGAGGACTTCGAGCTCGACGGAGAGCACCTCTCCGGTGACGCCGGCGACTGGACGCTGCGCGCCACCCGTGACGGCAACGACGTCCTGGGCGACACGTTCGGCGGATCCTACGATCTCGCCCTGAACTGCTAGAGAGCCCCTCTACGCCCGAGTTGCCGACCCTTTCCCCTCTTCCCCCACACCCGTTCTCGGACAGCCCGGCTCACGGGCGCTTGACCACGGCCACAGTGGATAGGCTTTCCAACAAGGGTTTCACGGCGCCAAGGAGATCCGGCTCCGCGATGACGAGCGGCGGCGCCAGCCGCACCACCGACTTCCCCGCCTGGCCGACGAGGTAGCCCGCCTGCCGCATCCTCTCCACCGTTTCGGGCGCCTGGGGCCCCACCAGGGGGACGCCGAGGAGGAGGCCGCGGCCTCGGATGGCCACCCCGCTTCGGCTGCCTTCCTCGCGGACGGCGGCCATGAACGCCTTTCCGAACCGGCCCGCCCGGGCGGCAAGCCCATCCTTGTCAAGGACGTCGAGGACGGCGTTTCCGGCCGCGCAGGCGACCGGGTTGCCGCCGAAGGTGCAGCCGTGGCTCCCTGGCCCGAGAAGCTCCGCCGTCTTGGGCGCCATGAGCGTGGCGCCAAGCGGGAGGCCCCCGCCGAGCCCCTTGGCCATCGTGACGATGTCGGGCTGGAGCCCGTCCTGCTCGAAGCCGAAGAAGGTCCCGGTGCGCCCGACGCCGGTCTGCACCTCGTCGGCGACCAGGAGGGCGCCGTGGCTCCGCGTCAGGCGGCCCATGGCGAGCGCGAGGTCGGGGGTCAGGGGGGTGACGCCCCCTTCGCCCTGGACCGATTCGAAGAGGACGCCGGCGACACGGTGCCTGGC
>DATDQC010000018.1:0-3332 GCA_035292455.1 Thermoplasmatota archaeon | reverse complement strand
CTCAAGGCGCTCCTCGCCAAGGGCGGCGACTTCGAGGCCCGCCTCCTCGCCGTGGGCGGGAAGCGCGTGGCGCGCGGCGACGACTTCGACAGGGAGACCGGCCGCCTCAAGCAGGGCTCCGACACCCTCCTCCTCGACGAGGCCGCCGCCAAGGCGCTGCAGGGCCGGCTCAGGACCGCCCCCTGGTCGGTCGCCGACGTCAAGGAGGAGGCGCGGCAGTCCTCCCCCAAGCCGCCCTTCACGACCTCGACGATGCAGCAGGAGGCCAACAACCGCCTCAACCTCTCGGCCCGCGACGCCATGTCGGCGGCGCAGCGGCTCTTCGAGAACGGGTTCATCACCTACATGCGCACCGACTCCACGGCGCTCTCCGAGGAGGGGCTCGCGGGGGCGGCCAAGGCGGTGCGCGAGTCGTTTGGGGCCGACCATTTGCATCCGGGAGGGCCGCGCCGGCACGACTCCAAGGCGGCGAAGAACGCGCAGGAGGCGCACGAGGCCATCCGCCCCGCCGGCGCCGACTTCGTCCACCCCGACAAAAGCGACCTCACGGGCGCCGACCTCAAGCTCTACCGCCTCATCTGGCAACGCACCCTCGCCTCGCAGATGGCCAACGAGCGCTACGTCTCCACCACCGTGACCCTCGCCGCCGCGGAGACGACGTTCACCGCGACCGGCAAGAGCGTGCAGTTTCCCGGCTACCGGGCGGTCTACGGCGCCGACGAGGACGAGGACCGCGACCGGGAACTCCCGCCCCTCCGGAAAGGCGACCGACCGGTCTGCCGCGACGTGCTCGCCGAGGGCCACGAGACCAAGCCCCCCGCGAGGTTCACGGAGGCGAGCCTGGTGGCCGCCCTCGACAAGGAGGGCATCGGCCGCCCCTCGACCTACGCCTCCATCCTCGACACCATCCAGGGCCGCGGCTACGTGGTCGGCAAGGGCAAGGCGCTGGTGCCTTCCTTCACCGCCTTCGCCGTGGTGGGGCTTCTGGAGAAGAACTTCCCCACCCTGGTGGACCTCAAGTTCACGGCGGAGATGGAGGAGGCGCTCGACCGCATCGCCGCCGGCGAGGCGAAGTGGCAGCCGTTCCTTGGATCGTTCTTCCTTGGCCCGAAGGGCCTGCGGGCACAGGTCGCGAAGCGCATGGAGAGCCTCGACCCGGCGGACGCCCGCGTCGTCGACCTCGGCGCGGGGCGCGCCCACAAGGTCAAGATCGGCCGCTTCGGCCCCTACGTCGAGGTGCAGCGCGGCGACGCCGTCGTCACCGCGTCGCTCCCTGAGGGCCTCACCCCCGACGAGCTCGACGATGAGCGCATCGCGCAACTCATCACCGCCAAGGAGGAGGGGCCGCGCAGCCTCGGCTCCGACCCCGAGACCGGCAAACCGGTCTTCCTCATGGACGGCCGCTTCGGCCCCTACGTGCAGCTCGGCGAGGCGGAGGGGGACGCCAAGCCGCCGCGCTCAAGCCTCCCCAAGGGCCGCCGCCCGGAAGAGGCGACGCTCGAGGAGGCGCTCTTCCTGCTCTCGCTGCCACGGACGCTGGGCGAGCATCCGCAGGGGGGGCGCATCGTCGCCGGGCTCGGGCGCTTCGGGCCCTACATCGCCCGCCACAAACCCGACGGCGCCGCCGACTACCGCAACCTCCCGTCGTTCGATGCGGTCAAGGAGGCGACACTCGACTCGGCGCTGGCGCTCCTGGCCGCGCCGAAGGCCGGACGGGGCCGGCGGGCGGGGCCCACGGTCCTGCGCGCCCTCGGCAACCACCCGGAGGACGGCGCCCCGGTGCAACTCCTTGAGGGGCGCTTCGGACCCTACGTCAAGCACGGCGACACCAACGCCACCGTCCCCCGGGGAAAGGACCCTGCGACCCTGACGATGGAGGACGCCGTCGCCCTCCTCGCCGAGCGCAAGGCCCGCGGGCCGCCCGTCAAGGCGAAGCGCCGGCGCCCGGCCGCCCGCTAGCCGTGAGTGCGCGGTCCGGGATTTGAACCCGGGCTGGCGGCTTGGAAGGCCGAAGTCATACCCCTAGACCAACCGCGCGTAGGGCGGCCACCGGGAGCGGACCTAAAACCCCGCCGCACCCGCAACGCCGCCGCCACGACAAAATGGATGAAGGGCCAGGTCCAAACCGGACGTCATGGCCCTCCTGGACGCCCTGCGCCGCGTCGGGAAGGCGTTCCACGCCGACGTCGAGGAGGCGCCCGGCGAGGTCGCCTTCGAACTGGTCATCGCTCGCCGCCTGGCGGGCCGGGTCGCCAAGCAGCTCCGCTACCGCGTCCGGCTCGAGGCCGACGACGGCGAGCACACGGTCTACTTCTCCGAGGTGCTGTGGGAGCGGGACGACGGGCGCGGCGGCCTCGACCTCACCCCGCGCTTTGGCGCCCGCGAGGAGGCGTTCCGCGTCGCCCGCGAGGCGGAGAGCGCCGCGCTCGACGCGCAGGTGGCCCTCTTCGAGCTCCGCTACGGGGCCCGGCTCGACTTCGCGCCGCTTCGGAAGGCGGTGGCGGAGGCGTGCCGCGCCGAGGGGTACGAACTCCGGCACCTGGTGCCGCTGGAGTGACCTTCCCGTCGCGTTCGAACCTGGCGACCTTGAACGCGGCGCCAAGGCCCGTCGGAAGCAGGAGTTGGCGGAGCCTCAGATAGGAGGAGGCGCCCTCCGTCGTGGAGCGGTCGATGCGGTTGAGTTCGTCGAGGACGCCGTGGCGGAGGAGGAAAGATTCGAGCGATTCGAGGCTGAAGCGGTCTCCGGGCCCGATGCCGTCCTGGGTCTGGCAGGTCGATGTGAAATCCACGGAATAGGTGATGTCGGTCTCGCCAGGCGCCTCGTAGACCGAGGCGTGCTGGTGGCCGCGGAAGCCCCGGACCGTTCCGTCCGCCGGGCCGGGCGACCACAGCCGCTTGACCGTGTCCCCGTAGTCGAACACCAGGACGGCGGCGGGAAAGAGGTTAAACAGGTCGTCGAACCAGACGTAGGCTTGCGAGGATTGCACCACGCGGGCGCCTTCCGCCGTCTCGGGGAAATCTCCGATGGGGCCAGCCAGTCTTGGGCGCGTAGCGCTACGGGAATTGGGCAGCCCGCCGGGCACCAAGACCTCAACGAACCGGTCATCCTCCAAGGTGACGCACACTTCGGACCAGCCCTCCGCGGTTTTTTCATACAGGCTGGCGGGAAAAGCGTCCAGGACCTCACAAGCGACCACGACCAGGGGATTGACGATTGGAGGCTTCGCCGGACGGAGCTTCCAACCGTGGCGTCCCCCCGGTGACCCCCATCGAACCCGGGGCTCACCCGCGAACCGGGCTTTCTGGACCTCGCGGTGCCAACGGCTGGTCTC
>DATDQC010000017.1:0-5126 GCA_035292455.1 Thermoplasmatota archaeon | reverse complement strand
AACCGCGGCTGGACGCAGGCGTTCGGCGGCACCTACCTCGAACTCAAGCCGTACGAGCGCATCGTGCACACCGATGCGTTCGAGACGGACGACCCCTCGCAGAAGGGCATCATGACCGTCACCATCGACCTCAAGGAAGTCCCAGGCGGCACCGAGGTCAACATCCTGCAGGAAGGCATCCCGAAGGGACCGGCCGCCGACGGGGCACCCATCGGCTGGGGCCAGAGCCTCGACAACCTGCAGCGCCTGTGCGAGCAGGAAGTGCCGTTCTAGGGGGACCGCGCGTGACGGAATCCCTCCTCTTGCCTCGGTCGTGAAACGATTTGGCGAGGCTTGAAGGCGCCTGTCGTCTGAAGGATAGCGGGGCGTCGAGGTCAGGGCATCTCCCCTCGAAATCGAGCGAAGGAACTTGGCCGGACGTGTGTAGGGCAGTTCAATCGCTGCCTCCGTGCGCCCCCGCGCCTTAAGTAGTACACGAAGTCGTTAATGCATGGACTCATATACTAATGGCGAGTAAGTCAAAGCATGACTATGGCCGTCCAAGTCACTAGGAAGGGTCCCACGACGGCGACTCTTCGTGTCATCCAAGACGTGCTTCGGAAGGCTGCGGTGCCAATGTCGCGCTACCAGATTCGCAAGGTCTTGGGCAACAGCGTGTCCCAACCCACGCTGGATGAAGCGCTCGATTACCTGGCGAGCGTCGACTTGGTCTATGACGAGGGCCCCGGAGGAAAGGCTCTTTGGATCCACGCGCCGGCGTCTGTCCACGCCCGTCTTGCGTAGGCCGATTTCGTGGCCAGGCCCAAACTCCTCGGCATCGAGTACGCTCGCCTGGCCGCTCCGGTAAGGGATGGTTGGAAGGCGTTGGAAAAGGACGGCGGACCGGAGGAGAAGAGGGACGCTAAAGCCAAACTGAAGAGCTTGGCGACGCTTGAGCAGCGCATCAAGTCCAATCCTTTGACGGCGGGCGACCCGGTCGAGCACGACCGGTGGCCCGCCAGCCTTGCCAAGGACTACGGCCCTGTCCCGAACCTGACACGGTTCGAGTTGGCGGCCAGGTGGCGCGGCTACTACGCGCTCATTGGGCAGCCTGGAGGCGTCAAAGCTTGGATTCTCTACTTGTTGGACCACGAAACCTACAGCAAGATGAGTGGCTACGACAAAAAATAGCAGCCGTCGAGCAGGTAGACGTCGACGGGTCCGGGCAGCTTGGCGTCCACGGCCTGCATCTCGCCGCGGATGACTTCCAAGCCGTACAGTTCGCGAGGCGGCTTCGGTGGCGGGGTTGCCTCAGGCTCCTGACGCCGTACCGACGCCTCGACGTCAACATGGCAAGTGCTTGGGAGTGCAGCCGCAACGACATCTTCGAAGGCATCGCAGTCCTTGTCGCGGCAGGCGCCGTGGCCCTCGTCCATGCGGGCTGGCCTGACCTTATCGCCGCGGCGGCTCTCCTATTACTTGTCGGTCGCTCCGGTGTTCGGGTTCTTCGGGAAGCATTTGCCAGCGTCCGAGCGGCACGAGCCAACGCCCCGTAGAATTCCCCGGCCTATGCCTTGGGTTTCACGGAAGAATTTGGCCGCCCCAGTTCTTGGTCCAGGATCAAGAGCGCCCCGTGGTCGTTGGCGGGGGAAGGCTATCGGTCGCGACGCTCGGCCGCGTGCCGGCGCAGGGCCTTGGGGGCCAGGTATCTCCCCTTTCGCCGGCCGGACTTCTTCGCTTGCGACATCTTGTCGCGCCGGGCGTCGGCCCCCTCGATGGATTTGTCGCCGTCTTTGCTGTCCGGGTCAGGATGACCTAGGCCCTTCATGGCGATGTCAGCCATGATGGCCACCCGGCGCACTTGACCCCTCGACGGCGGCCTCGATGGCTTCCCCGATGCGCAAGAGGAGGGCTTCGGCCTTCGCTTCGGTCCCAAAGTGCGCCGAGGCCACCAACACGTCGATGCCATGGTAGGTGAGGTGGGTGTCGTAGTTGGCGTCGTAGTACGGCAGCTGGGGCGGCGCGAATCCCAGCGACTCACGCAGGGGGACGAGGTTGTCCATGGCGTTTCCCCAGAACTCGTAGGGAATGATGATGGTGTGCTCGATGCCGTCCTTGCGGTCCAAGTCCAAGGCCTCAATCGGAGATAGCACGCCGTCCTCCGCACCGCCTGCCCCTTGGCCGTACACGTGCCGGATGGTCACGCTTCGCCCAGGGAAACGCGCAGCGACAGCCATCTTGGCCGACTCGAATTCGGCCTTGGTGTTCCTGTGGTACTGTTCTGGCCCGCCTTCGCACAGGTTCTGGGAGTCGGGGTTGCCGCCGTGCTGGGCCAAGTGGATGCTGATGCTGGCGTTCGCGGGCAGCTCGGCGACGAGTTCTCGCGCGTAGTCGGCTGTGGCGCGCGCCCACGACGGCGTGGTTCCCGCCATGCCGGCCTTGACGATGGGGCCCTTGAAGCCGGCCTCCCGCAGGGCGTGCTCCGTGTGGGGCGCCATCATGCAGGTATCCATGGCGTCGCTGTGGATGCTTGACATGTACGCATCCACGACGACATCGACACCCTGGGAAACGAGATACCTGGCGGCGGCTTCCGTCGTCTCGTTGGAGTCCACCTTGGGGTCCACGTGGTGCGCGAAGGCGATGACGACCTTGTCGCCCCAGTGCTTGTGGGCATGGTAATCGACTTGCCCCCAGGCTTTCTGGACGTAGCCGTACATGGGGCTCTCGTTTTCCATTTTGAGCCAGAGCCGGTACGTCCCCAAGCCGATGGCTTCGTAGAGGTCGCCTTCCCCCATGCCTGGACCCGCGCCGGGCGCGAGGTAGAATTGGCCGTCCGCCAGGTCCTCGTCGAGTGAATGCAGGCCTGCGGGGTCCGTTACCGGGATGGCCGGCAAAGAATAGTCGTTGAGCCATGCGTCCTTGAGGCCCGCGTCCAACTGCGGTTCCTTGGCCCAGGGGTGTTTGGCGTCGATGAGGATGGTTCCTTGGTCGATTTTCAATAGTTCGGGCGGCAGGCCCGTGTAGGGCCAGAAGGCGTCAACGAACGCCTTGAACGACTGGTACGTCGTCGCGTTGTAGTGGACGGGTTCGCCATGGGCGCGCACGAGAACGCCAATTTTCCCATCAAAGCCCTCGAGGGCCTTGGTGGCGTTGGCGAAGAGCTGCTCATGGGGAACACCTTCCAAGTGCGCATCATCCGTACCGTGGCCGGAGTGTGTCCCCGTTCCTGCGGCGGGTATCGTGCCAGCTAAGGCGAAGCCCGAGACGACGAGCAGCAGGACTCCCGCCGCCACAACGCGTGCGGGGGCGCGGCGCGAGGTCTTCACGAGGCCGGCGAGGTAGAATCCTCCCACGCCGATGATGTAGGTGAGGTATAGCAGAAGCGCGAAGGCGGTCGGCTGGTCCTCGTAGCCTATGAGTGCATGCAGGGGCCCGCCGAGCCAGTGGTCCTCGTCCGGCAGCACGCCTGAGGTGTCCCAGAGCGGCGTGCCGTGACCAATCCAGCCCAGGTCCGCGACGGCGTGGGCGACGTGGATGAGAAGGCCTGCCGCGATGAAGACGAGAAGCGTTCCCGTGATGGCGAAGAACTTGCGCAAGTTGACCTGCACGGTGAGCCGGAAGACTGCGAAGGCGATGGCGGCACTGACTGCAAACCCGATTGCCCCGCTCACAATCAGGTCGGTCCAGGACACGTCGCCGCTGCGTGCCGCGAAGAAGAGCACGGTTTCCAGACCTTCGCGAAAGACCGTGACGAACGCCAGCGTCGCCAGGACGACCCAGCGGCCATCGTTGACGGCGATATCCACGGCACGCTTGGCGGTGGACAGCAGTTGCATGGTGTGCTTCTGCATCCAGATCACCATGTAGGTGAGGATGCTGACGGCCGTGAGGGCCACGACGATCTCGAAGAGGGCGGCTCCCCCTTGGGACTCGAACCAGGTGGCGACGAATCGATTGACGAGGATCCCAATCAGGATGGAGGCGGCGATGCCGCCCACTGCCCCCAACCACAGGAGTCTCGCCTTCTCGGGGTGGCCGAAGCGGCGAAGCATTCCGAAAAGGATCCCCAGGATCAGCAGGGCCTCGAGGCCTTCGCGAAGACCGATCAGAAGCGCCCCGGCGTCGATGGCCATCTAGATCCCTCCATTTCGGGCGCGGGCGATGCCCGCGACGGCGAGGAGCACCGCAGCCACGGCGATGCCGGCGCCAGGGCTTTGGACCGCGGCGGCCTGGATCTGGTAGGCGCAGCCTGAGCCCTGTGATTCGGCGTCCTCGGGGCCGCAGGGCGGGCGCCCGCCTTGTCCAATCTGGAAGTGCGTGACAGCCGTTGCTTGCCCGGTGCCTTGGTCATTGGAGGCGACGAGGGCGACCGTGTACAGCCCGTCCATGGCACCGTCGGCGGAGTACTTCCATTTGTACGTGGCCTGCACGGGTTCCTGGTGCTGCCCGTGATCATGGCTTTTCTGCGTGAACTCCACGCGCTCCACCTGCTTGGGCGTGGTGGGGCCCGTGATGGACAAGGTGACGCCGCCGGATTCGGCGATGTCGTAGTTGCCCCAGGGGCTGTTCATGCTGGCGTGGATGGCGATGCTGCCGTCACCCAGGAACTCGGGGTGGAGGTACTCGATGCGCAGGGGGTTGAGGATGGAGAGATCGATGCGGGGCCGGAACTCCTTACTCGTGTGGACGCGCACCAGATTCGGCATGAGTTTTCCTTCCTGGGGGTCGGAGCAGGCGGGGTTGTCGACGTAGATGTCGATGCGGATGTTGGCGCCGTCGCCGCGCGTGATCGCATCGGCTTGGACGTCCATGGGAACGCTGAATTCGTAGAGGGGGGCACCGGATGGAGCCGTGTGCACGGCCAAGGCGCCTCGGGGAGCTGTGGCGGGGGCAGCGAGCGCATTGATTTCGCCTGATTGCTGGCCGACGAGTTGGAAGGGGCCAGCGGTCCCCTGTGCCAAGAGATCGCCATCGTTGAAGGCGTCATTCTGGATGGAGGCGAGGTTGCCGCCGCGCATCGCGGCCAGGACCACAATCTGCGGGATGGGGGCGGCCACGCTGTTCGGGTCGGGATCAACTTCTAGCGTTGTCACTTGGCCTTCCAGGAACCAGTGCAGCACGAAAGGCTGTGCCTTGTCCAGTTT
>DATDQC010000016.1:0-4548 GCA_035292455.1 Thermoplasmatota archaeon | reverse complement strand
GAAGAGGCCGGAGACGTGGCCCGGGGCGAACGCGCGCGCCTTCAACGCCGGCGCCCCGCCTTCCCCGCCTTGGCCACGGCGGCGACCACCTGAGGGAGGACGCGCTCCTTCCGGCCCTCGAAACGGCGCTCGCCTTTGCCGTCCACCAGGAGGAGGCTGGTGTCGGGCGCCGCGAACGCCGCGGCGGTGTTGGCGACCACGAACTGGGCACTGTAGCGCCGCAGCCGCTCGCGCGCCTTCGCGGCAAGTCCCGCCTCGGAGGATTCCGCCTTGAACGCCACCAGGATGGCTTTGGGTGCCTTGCGGCGCACCGCCTCGATGGCCTTGGGAAGCGGCCGCAGCTCGAGGTCGAGGCGCTTGGCGCCGCTCGGGATCTTGGCCTTCGCGGGGACGGCGGCGTAGTCGCCGATGGCGGCCGGCATCCAGACCTGGTCGAAGGCAGCAAGCCGTGCCTTGCGGATGCGAGCCATGAGTTCACCGTGGCTGCCAAACCGCCAGGCGAAGGGAAGGAGCGGCCCGGGGACGGGCAGGGTGCCGTGGCCGTGCCACAGATCGACCTCGGCGCCGAGGCGGCGGAGTTCGGTGGCGACGAGGAACCCGCTTCGGCCCGAGGAGCGGTTGGTGAGGATGCGCACCGGGTCCACCGGCTCGGCGGTGGCGCCGGAGATGACGAGGCATCGCTTGCCCGCGAGCGGACCTGGGCGCTTGGGGCCCAGGGCCAGCCGGTGGATGACCGCCTCGACGACCGCCTCGACCTCGGCGAGCTTAGCCTTGCCCTCCTCCCGGACCGGCTCCACCCACGTGACCCCGAGCCGCTTCACAAGGGCACGCGCGTGGTCGGCCACAACGGGGTGGGTGAGCATCGCCTCGTGCATGGCGGGCGCCACCACGACCGGCGTCCGGGTGCCGAAGGCGACGGTGGCGCAGGTGGTCACCGGGGAGTCGTCGATGCCGAGGGCCATCTTGGCGACGGTGTTGGCGGTGGCCGGGGCGACGAGGAGGAGGTCGGCTTTCCCCGGGACGTCCCCAAGGAGGGAGACGTGCTCGACCGCCCCCGTGAGGCGGGTCACGGGCGGGTGCCCGGTGGCGAAATGGAGGGCGTCGGGGTGGAGGATGCGGGTCGCCGCCGGCGTCATCACCGGCACGACGTCGGCGCCGTGGCGGATGAGTTCGCGCGCCAGTTCGACCGCCTTGACGGCGGCGATGGAGCCGCACACCCCGAGGACGACGGTCCGCCCGGCGAGGTGGGCGGACGCCGTGCCACGGAGGTTCTCCACCGGGTGCACGGGGCTTCCAGACCCATGGACCTATAAAAACGTCCAACGCCCTCCAGAGCCCGTGAAGTACGCCGAGCTGGCAGGCTTCTTCCAGCGCCTCGAGGAGACGCCGGGCCGGCTCCAGATGACCTCCATCCTGGTCGAACTCCTCCAGAAGGTCCCCAAGGCCGAGATGCGCCCCGTGGTGCGCCTCCTCCAAGGTGCCGTCGCCCCGGACTGGGAGGGGCTCGAGATGGGGCTCGCCGAGAAGCAGATCCTCAAGGCGCTCGCCATCGCCACGGGGGCCTCCACCAAGTCCGACGAGACGCTCGCGAGACTCGAGGCGCTCTACCAGGAATTGGGGGACCTCGGGCTCGCAGCCGAGGCGGTCGTGGCCAAGGCCACGGGGCGCCGGCAGGCCACCCTGTTTGGCGGCGCCGACCTCACCGTCCCCGGCGTCTTCGCGACCCTGGAGTCCATCGCCCGCACCGCCGGCGTCGGCTCGCAAGACGCCAAGCAGAAGCTCCTCGCCAAGCTCCTCCTCGACGCCAGCCCGCTTGAGGCGCGCTACGTCACCCGCATGGTGGCGGGCCGGCTGCGGCTCGGCGTGGCCGACATGATCTTCCTCGACGCCCTCGCCTCGTGGCACCTCAAGCGGGGCGTCCGCTCCGTCACCGAGATGGAGGAGGGGGAGCGGGCCAGGCTCACCGACGTGCGCGCCCGCCTGGAGCGCGCCTACGACGTCCGCAGCGACCTCGCGGTCGTCGCGGAGGCGCTCGCGGCCGGCGGCATGGAGGCGGTGGACACCCTCGACATCGAGGTCGGCGTCCCGCTGCGGCCCATGGCGGCGGAGCGCCTCAAGACCCTCCGGGAGATCCTCGAGAAGATGGGCAGCCGTGTGGCCATGGAGTACAAGTACGACGGCCTCCGGATGCAGGCCCACATCCCCACGACCGGGCCGGTCCGGCTCTACAGCCGCAGGCTCGAGGAGATCACCGCGCAGTTCCCCGACGTCACCCGGGCGCTCCGCGATGCGTTCCCCACGGCGGCCTGCATCGTGGAGGGGGAGGGGGTCGCCCTCGACCCCGACGGGCGGCTCTTGCCGTTCCAGGAAGTGAGCCGGCGCCGCGGCCGCAAGACCGACCTCGAGGCGATGGCGAAGGAGGTCCCCGTGACCCTCTTCCTCTTCGACTGCCTTGCCGCGGGCGGCCACACCGTCATGGGTGAGAGCCTCACGAAGCGCCGCGGGCGGCTCGAAGCACTTCTTGGCAAAGGCCACAAGCGGGTCCGGATGAGCACCGTGAAGGAGGCCACGGACGAGAAGGGCATGGAGCGCTTCTTCGACGAGGCGGTCGAGGACGGCGCCGAGGGCATCATGTGCAAGGACCCCGAGGCGCCGTACAAGGCGGGCTCGCGCGGCTTCGCCTGGGTGAAGTTCAAGACCGACTACACCGAGGCGCTGGTGGACACCATGGACCTCGTCGCCGTCGGGGCCTTCTACGGCCGCGGCCGGCGGGCGGGGTGGTACGGCGCCCTCCTCATGGCCGCCTTCGACTCCGAGAGCCGGACCTTCCCCTCCGTCTGCAAGCTCGGCACGGGCTTCGACGACGCCACCCTCACCGGCCTCAAGGAGCGCTTCGCCAGGCACGCCGCGAAGGCGAAGCCCAAGCGCGTGGACGCCGGGATGGAGCCCGACGTCTGGTTCGAGCCGGCCGTCGTCATGGAGGTGCAGGCGGCGGAGCTCACCCTTTCCCCCGTGCACCGCGCCGCGTGGGCCAGGTTCCGCGCCGACTCCGGGCTCGCCGCGCGCTTCCCCCGTTTCACCGGGCGCTGGCGCGACGACAAGGGACCCGAGGACGCCACCACGGTGAAGGAGCTCGAGGCGATGTACCGGCTGGAGGCCAAGAAGCCGGGAGGCGCACGATGAACCGCGACCTTCGCTTGGCGCTCCTTGGTGTTGCCGTCTTCCTCGTCGGCATGGTCCTCGGCGACCTCGGCGACCCCCGCGCCGACGCACCGTGCAAGGAAGGCACCGGCGTCCCGGGTCACTCCTGCGAACCCGTCCCGGAGTCGGCGGGCCTGCTCTTCCTGGGAGAGGCGCTCATCGTCGCGGGCCTCTTCATGGTCGTGGTGGCCGCCGTGCGCTTCGGCCTCGGCCGATGGCGGGGCCCGGACGGGGGCTGAAGGGCCTGCCGGACGGTTTTGCACTCAAACCTTCCCGGGTCGCAGATGGGCCGACTTGCCTGGAAGCAAGGCGGCTCTGGCTCCGGTGCGGAGCACCGGACGATTTCACAGATTGCGCAGATTCGACGTGGTAGGTAATCTGTGGAATCTGCGTAATCTGTGGCTTCGGCGGCGGACGGCGCAACGGCCCCGAAGTAAGGTGCTAAGTCCCGCCGGGCGGCCTCCCTAAATAGGAGCCGCCTCCATCGCCGCCCGGCATGAAGGGCGCACTCAAGGCTGCGGCCGCCACCATCTGGGTCTACAGCTACGCCACCCTCGGCGCCATGATGGCCCTCGCCGCCCTTCCCGGCTTCTTCCTCGCCCGCTGGGGCTGGAGCCTGCAGACCACCGCGGTCGGCCCGGCCTGGGTCGGCCTCACCCTCGACCCCCTCGCCGGCCTCTACTTCAGCATCCTCGGCTTCTTCGTCTTCGGCATCGCCCTCATGTTCGTGCTGCCGCTCATGAAGTTCATCTTCCGCTGGAAGCCGCACGTCGGGGAGGTCCCGGTCCACTCGTTCAAGATCTGGCCGTGGTACAACTACAACGGCATGCTGTTCATGTTCAACACGGTGTACGGCCGCTTCGCCCGCCTCACCACCCTCTACCCGGTGTTCCTCCGGATGATGGGGGCCCGCATCGGCCGCGACGCCGTAGTCAACACCCATCACATCTACGACCTCGACATCATCGAGATCGGCGAGCGCACCATCATCGGCGCCAACGCCTCCATCCTCGGCCACGTCGGCGAGCGCGGCCGCCTGGTGCGCCAACCCATCCACATCGGCAAGCACTGCACCGTCGGGCAGTACGCCAACATCTTCCCCGGCGTCACGATGGGGGACAACTGCCACGTCGGCGCCATGAGCCTCGTCCCCAAGGGCACCACCCTCGACGCCAACGCGGTCTACGGCGGCGTGCCGGTCCGCAAGATCCGCGACCTCAAGCCGGGCGAGAGGGCGACCTCCGACGACGTCTCCGGCACCGCGGGGGTGCCCGCCGATGGCCTGGCGTGACTGGGGCCTCCCGCTCCTTGTCGGCCTCGTGGCGGGCGGGCTTCTCTACGCCATCC
>DATDQC010000015.1:0-2150 GCA_035292455.1 Thermoplasmatota archaeon | reverse complement strand
CGTCCCGGCGGGGTGCCTGCGGACCGCATCGGCGGCCTCGCGCGCTGCCCGGACCAGCGTCACGCCGGGGGCAGGCTGCGCGGGGGCGATGAGGCTTGCCGCGGCTTCAGTCCACCAGGAGCTTGGCGGTCGCGCGCTCGTAGTTCCAGTCCGCCGGAAGCTCGCCGCTCTTCTTGTGGTACTTGGCGAGGGCGCGGATGCGGCTCTCCATGAGCTCGAGGCCCCGAAGGTTGTGGAGGTCGTTGGCGTTGCCCCCCAGGTGTTCTTGGAGGTGGATGGAGCGGCGGATGAGGTTCTGCAGGTCCTGGGGCAGCTTGCCCACGAGGCCGGCAGTGCGCAGGATCTGGACCACCTTCTTGCCGGTCGCTTCCTGGACCGACGGCACGCCGTAGGAGTCCCGGAGGATGAGCCCGATCATGGCGGGCTGCTTGCCCTCCTTGCCGAGCTCGGCGACCTTGGCCTCGATCTCCCGCGGGCGCAGGGGGACCCAGGCGGGGGCGGCGTCGCGGACGGGCTTGGAACTGGCGTGGTGGGACATCGGGACTCCCTCGAATACGGCGCGGACACGGTGGCGTCTTTGGGGGACCGCCAGGATGCCCGCAGGTTGGCCGACTTGCAGGGCCTAGATAAGCCCTGCGCCTACTTCTCGGGGACCTGCATGCGGACGCGCTTCATGCCCTTGGCGGCGTCCTGCCAAGCCTCGACCCGCTTGGCGGTGACCTTCTGGCCGACCACGTTGACCTCGAGCTCGTCGAGGTACCCGTTGACCTGGTCGGCGATGCCCGAGGCGCTGCGGCGCTTCAGCTCCGCGATGCCGGCGACCCCGGCGCGGGCGAGCGCCTCGGCGAACTGCGGGCCGATGCCCTTGACCTTGACGAACTCGCTCATGGACTGCCACTGCTCGACGGTCTTGCGGGCGATGCCGAGCTTGTCGGCGAGGCGGCCGGCGTCCTCGTAGCAGAGCCGTGCCGTGGTCTCGATGCTGAGGTCGCGGAGCTTCTCTCCGTACACGACCCCGATGCCCTCGATGTCCTCGACCTGGTGGACGTCGCCGGCGTAGCCGTAGTAGATCTCGGGCTTGGCGGCCTCCTGGGCGGCCATGAGCACGGTGCCGCCGCGCTGGCCGAGCTCGATGCCCTCGGGGGCCGCCGGCCACGGCGCAGGGGAGGACGCAGAAGGCATCCGGGTCGTGGTGGTCGTCGTGGTGGTGGTCGTGGTGGAGCCCGGGATCCGGGGCTTGATGCGGTGCTCGGAGGGGAACTCCGAGCGCTCGGCGTCCTTGGGGCCTCCAAGCAGGGTCATGAGCTTGAGGCGGGTGCCCTTGTTGTCGATGACGATGTAGTCGTTGGTGTAGAGACCCGACTCGACGCTGCGGGGGAAGAAGTAGCTCTGCGCCTTGGCCTTGCGGTCGTAGGCCTCCCAGGCGCGGCCCATAAGGGGGACACCGGCCAGGTTGTAGGCGTCGATGTCCGGCCCCGCCGCAAAGCTGGTGCCGCCCGAGAAGGCGTCGTCGAAGGCGCTCTTGTTGGCCCCCGCCATCCCCATGCGGTCCGATTCCGGGATGAAGAAGGCCTCGGCTCCCTCGGCGGCGGCCTGGCGGCCGTCCCAGCTGCGGATGATGAGGAGGAGCCCGAGGAGGAGGACGATGACGCCGAGGATGACGCCGGTGATGATGGCGGCCGGGGGGAACTCGCCCGTGAGCGGGACCCCGGGCAGGCTGCGGTCGTTGAGGGAATCCGCGTAGAGCAGCAGCATGAACCAGGCGACCGCGGCCAAGGCCACGACGAAGAGAATGGTGCCCGTGATGCGCTTGCCGTTGGCCATCCGTATCGCGCGCTCCAAGGAAGGGCCCGTTTATCTCTTTGCTGCTTTTTCCAGGTGGGCGGCCAGGGCCCGGGCGGCTTTTCCCCGGTGGCTCACGGCCCTCTTTTCACCCTCCCCCATCTCGGCGAAGGTGCGGGCCTCCCCTTGAGGGATAAAAACCGGGTCGAAGCCGAAACCGCCCGGCCCGCGTGGCGCCTCAGTGATCTGCCCCATGCAGGCCCCTGGAAAGCCGTGCCGCCGTCCCGCGGGGTCCACGTAGAGAAGAAGGCAGCGGAACGTGGCGGTGCGTTCCGGCGCCGGTCGGCCCAGAAGCAGCCGCAGGATGC
>DATDQC010000014.1:0-4942 GCA_035292455.1 Thermoplasmatota archaeon | reverse complement strand
CCGTCGGCGCCGGATGAGGGCCGCCGCGGCGAGCGACGCGAGGGCCACCGGCAGGGCGGGAGCTGGCGCCTCCTTGGACGCGCCGAGGTCGGGGTCCGCGGAGGCGTCGAAGCGGAACTCCTCGACGCCGAAGCCCGCCTTGATGCGCTCGGAAGACTCGGTGCTCCTCGCCTTGAGGAAGAAGGCGACCGTGCCGTCGCGGGCTGCGACGCTCTCGGCGTCGCCGGGGCCGGGCGGACCGGTGCGCTCCAGGGTGACGTGGAGGGGCCGCTCGTACCAGAAGAAGAGACGGGTCGCCAGCGGGTCGTCGCCCACGGTGCGGTAGTTGGCGGGGTCGATGAAGTCCGCCGTGGTGAGGGTCAGGGTCGCCGGCTCGACCGTGAGGGCCATCCACGCCGGGTTCGAGGCGGTGCCGCCGAAGCTGATGACGATGTCGTTGGCGGGGTCGTTGGGGTAGAACCCCTCGTTGGAGACGTCCCAGTACCAGGAGAGCGTGCCGTCGAAGCCGACCGGCTCGCCGACCGCAGGCAGCGCAAGGCAGGTGGACCGGTCGAGAGGCGTCGCGGGGGGAAGGCCAGCTCCGCACGGCGGCTTCTGCGGGAAATCGAGCCGGATGAGGGGGTTGACCCAACCGCACGGCGACGCCGTAGCCGCCGCGGTGCAAGCGGCCTCCGCCGCCAGCGTCATCGGCGCCTCGGCCATCGCCCCGGCGGCGGCAACGGGCGCGGCGGCCAGGAGGAAGCAAGCCAACAGGAGCCGCATCGCGCTCGATGCCGGGCCTCGTTAGATAAGGGTTCTGTCGGCTTCGGCTTTGCACCTAAACTCCTTCGAGGGGGGCGGGTTTAGGTGCAGCGAGGAAATCGTTTTGTAGGCGGCCTTCGGCGGTGGCCTCGATGAGGACGCCGATGTTGTAGGCGATGACCTTGCAGTAGGCCTCGTTTTTTCTGGCCGTGAACGTCCTTGAGCGCAGGGATTCTCCGAGGCGTTTCTTGATGGCGGAGAAGGTAGCCTCGACGTTGCTGCGCTTGTGGTAGCGGGCATAGAACTCTTCCTCGTGGAACTTCAGGTAGTGGTAGGCTAGTCGCCAAATCTTGGCGGAGCCGGGCAGGCCGGGGGCTCCTTGACGTGCGCTTCCCCGCTTGCCAGTCGTTGGGGTGACGCGTCCGCCGCGGAAGGGGATGAGGGGTGTGCCTCCGCATTGGTTGACGAGCCAGAGGTTTGCTTTGCTGCTATAGGCCTTGTCGGCGCTGACTTCGTGGATTCGGAAGGACTTCGCAGTGGATTCGAGGAGTTCCTTGAAACGCGTCACATCGGCGTCGTATTGGTCGGTTGCTACGCAGTCGGTGACGATGTTGGTGATGACGCCGGTGCAGGCGTGCAGTTTCACCCACGTCGTGCGTGGCCGTTCTCGTTCGCGGTGCTTGGTGTGTTGGTAGGAGCCGAGGTTGGAAGTTCGGAAGGCCGTGGAGTCGATGGCGAAGTCCTGCTCGATGGCGGCCAATGGGGTGGCGCTCAACTGCACGAGGCGTCGCAGGATGGCTTCCGTCCTGGGTTCGTTCAGGAGTTTCGAGGTGGTGTTGAAGTGCGGTGTGCGTGTGAGAAGGCCTGCCTCCACGGCGTCGTCGATGAAGCCTTCGTTGCGTCGCCCCGTGAATCCGGTGTGGGCCTGCTTGAGGGCGCAGAATAGGGCTTCGCGCAGGGGGGTGCGTGGTCGGCCGTTTCCCTGGTAGGGGGGTTCTGGGATGACTTGCAGGAGGTCCCAGAGGAAACCGTTGAAGAGGCGGACCTCGGAGGTCTGGGCGAGGTTGTAGGTTCGCCAATCCCGGCTGGACTCAGTGGCCAGCGGCACACACCCCCATTTCATTTATGGCCCTAATAGACGTTAGGGCCATAAACTGCGGATGCTTATGCTGGCCTGGATGAGGCTGCACCGCACCGCCA
Organism: Thermoplasmatota archaeon; assembly: GCA_035292455.1. Lineage (GTDB taxonomy): Archaea > Thermoplasmatota > E2 > JACPAO01 > JAHFTW01 > DATDQC01. Next base: position 3,001 of record DATDQC010000014.1, on the reverse strand, counting down.
CGCGCCGCTACAAGGGCCAGACCTACTACAAGTGGGTCCTCACGCCGCCGAGCGGCCTCGTCGAGGAGCTTGGCTGGCAGGACGGCCTGGAACTGGAAGCGAAGGCTGAGGACGGCGCGCTGGTGGTCAAGCCTCGCCAAGCGCCACCTCCAAAAAACAGGCAGGCGAATGGCCCCACTGGACGACCCAAACCTCGGCGAGGGGAGTCCCCTCGTTGAGGTCGAACTGGCATAGGCTTATCTGTTGATTTTTGGTAGCCGTCGCTATCCCTTCTGGGAGGCAGATACTCCCATGCTGGGCTGCCCTTGACCAGGGCCCCCGCGAGCGTCAACTCGCGGGGAACTCGGTCTTCAACGACACTCACTGCCTCTGTCGAAAGATTCGGTGAGTGTCTGTCCAGGGCCAGCCCAACCACCGAGATACGTTTCTGCCTTTTATGGGTGGTTACTAGATGAGCTACCTCTTGCGTGGCACGATGTCGGCCGCGATGAGCCGAACCTCTGTGCCGTGGACCTCGCAGAACAAGTAGTCGCCTGGCCCAACGTCGAGCGCCTCCAACGCCTCCCGCGTGAGAGCGAAACGGTTGCGGCTGTCGATGATGCGAGGCTGCGGCTTTTCCCTCCTGGTTATCCTGGCGGTCATGCGTGGGCAGAGCCCAACTGCCTCAAGGCCAATCGCGTGCAAAACGGTAAATGGGAAGAAGGTTCTGCCTTCGCATGGAACCCGCCAGGTTCACCCTAGTAGGCCTGCTCGCAGCCACCCTTCTCGCTGGCTGCTATGCGGACGAAGCCCCTGATTCTCAGCCGACGACGACGAGCATTTGGGACGACGAGGAAGTCAGTTTCTTCGAGGGCCAGAGCTTTGACTTCTCCCTCGAAGGCGAGGGAACTTGGACGGTGCGCTACGACACCCGCGGCCTTGCTGGCGACTCCTACACGGCCTGCATCATCCACGCCCCCGAGTTCCAACGCTGGGTCGACGACGTGACGCCAGACGACGCCTTCGGGGAAGCCTGCCGCGGCCCCGTAAGCTTCGCTCGCGCCACCGCAACCTTGGCGGCAGGCGATTGGAGCCTCGCCCTCTACTGCTGGAACGAAGAGGACGATTGCCACGTCACGGTCACAATCACCGCGGAGGGGTAGTGATGCGCTGGTGGGGGTGGGTCCTCTGGTTCATCGCCGCCGGCGTAGCCGCCAGGCTACTCGTCTGACGCCCCCGCGGAGGTTTAGGTGCAGGGTGGGGGTTTAGATGCACAGCCGTCGGCTTCACCGCACGCGCCGCAGGTCGCTCGCCTCGATGAGGGCGTAGCCGGTGCGGTCGCGCACCAGCTTGCCGCGCACCACGATGCGCTCGTGCCGCAACTCCGCGGGGTCCTTCGCGACGACGACGCCGATGATGTCGCCGCCGTCGGCGAGCCGCAGCAGGAAGCGGTCCTTGTAAGGAAGCGTCTCCTGCACCGTCCCCTCGGTCTCGACCACGACGCCGGAGCGGCCTCCAAGCTGGGCGATGGCGACCCGTTCGACGTAGGGGCTCGCGCTCTCCCAGAGCTCGCGCGCCTCGGTCGCGAGCCGCGCCACCGTCCCGGGATCCACTGTGAGAAGGGCCATGGCGCCGGGCCGGATGCCGGCGGTGAAGAGGAGGGCGCGCGTCCCGGCGCTGTCAATGGCGAACTCAGCCCGCACCGGGGGCACCTGGCGCACCTCGGCCTTCGCGAAGACCTCGGCGGAGACGGTGCCGCTTGCGGTGACACGGGTGCCGGTCGGCACATCGGCTTCCAGGAGGTCATGCGCCACCACGAGGGGGGCGCCAAGCTCAGAGAGGCTCCACGCCGTGGTGAGCTTCCAGCTCGCCGGCGCCTTGGCGCGTCCCCGCCCCATCGCCTCGAGGACGATGGCGACCGCGATGGCACCCACCACAAAGCCCAGGATGGCGGACGGCAGGTGGAACCACGCCACGGCGAGGCGAGCCGCCCCGGGGGCTTGACCCCTTCGGAACGCTCCGCCGCGACGCTCGCCCTTAAATCGCGTGCCCCGCCTGCTTGCGGCGTGAAGCACGTTGACCGAACTCACCTTCCTGGGGACCGGCGGAGGCCGGTTCACGACCATCAGCCAGCTTAGGCAGACCGGTGGCATCTACATCCGCGACCGTGGCCTGAAAGCCCACATCGACCCCGGACCGGGGGCGCTTTTGCACCTCCACCGTTACGGGCTCGACCCCACGGCGACCCATGCGGTCCTGGTCTCCCACGCCCACCCCGACCACTGGACCGACGCCGCCATCCTCCTCGAGGGCATCACCCGCGGCGGCCTCGACCGCAAGGGGGCGCTGGTGGCGCCGCGCTCCGTGCTGCGGGGCGCCCCGCTCCCCGACGGCAAGACCATCGGGCCGGTCATCACCCGCTACCACCAGGACATGATGGCCGAGAGCCATGAGGTCAAGCCGGGAAGCACCGCGACGCTCGAAGGGATGTACGAACTCCTTGCGACACGGCAGGAGCACTCCGACCCCGACACCGTCGGTTTCCGCCTCCGGCTCACCCACGGCCCGGTCTCCTACATCCCCGACACCCAGTACTTCGACGGCCTCTGCGACCCGCACAAGGGGAGCCGCCTGGTGGTGTGCCAGATGACGCGCGGCGGCTCGGACCGCATCCCGTGGCACATGTGCACCGACGACGTGGAGCGCCTCGCCGCCGAGATCCGGCCCCGCCTCCTCCTCCTCACCCACTTCGGCTACAAGACCCTCAAGGAGGGCGATCCCGGGAAGTGGGCGCAGCAGGTCACCGAGCGCACCGGGGTCCCCACCGTGGCGGCGCGCGACGGCCTGCGTGTGACGATGGGAAGCGAGTTCTCGATGGAGCTCCTGGAGCCGCAGCCCGCCGCGGGCCGCGTGCTCCCGGCCGGGCTTGAGGCGATGGCGTAAGAGCCGGTAGCCCCGCCCGTTGCTTCAAGGCCCGGTCCCCAAAGCCTTTCTCTGCCTGGGCTCGTGACTCGTCCGTGGC
>DATDQC010000013.1:0-3351 GCA_035292455.1 Thermoplasmatota archaeon | reverse complement strand
CAGACCCGAGGCGATCGACTTCGCCACCGCGACCAGATCAGGCTCGACCCCCGAATGCTCGAAAGCGAACATCGTCCCAGTGCGCCCGAAGCCGGTCTGCACCTCGTCGGCGCAAAGGAGGGCGCCGTGCTCGTCGCAGAGACCCCGGAGCATCTTGGGGAACGGTTTGGGGGGGACGACGTAGCCCCCCTCCCCCTGCACCGGCTCCCAGAAGACGGCGGCGAGGTCCTGCGGGGGCAGGATGGTCTCCAGGAGGCCTTCGATGTAGGAGATGGCGCGGTTCGCAAGCTCGTCCGGCTCGTCGTAGCCGTCGATGCCCCAGACGTTGCGGAAGGGGTTGGGGAAGGGGGCGTGGACGGCGCCGGGCATGGTCGGGAAGAAGCCGGCGCGCTGGCGCGGCTTGGAGGCGGTGAGGCTCAGGGCCCCGAGGGTGCGGCCGTGGAAGGCCCCAAGGAAGGCGAGGAACTGGTGGCGACCCGTGGCGGCCTTGGCGACCTTGATGGCCGCCTCGTTGGCCTCGGTGCCGGACTGGACGTAGAAGGTCTTGGTGGCGCCGCGGATGGGGACGATGCGGCCCAGGCGCTTGGCGAGTTCGACCTGCTGCGGGTAGTAGAAGTCGGTGCCGGCGAAGTGGATGAGCTTCCCGGCCTGCTCGCGGATGGCCTGCACGACGCGGGGGTGGCAGTGGCCGGTCCCGGTGACGCCGATGCCGCTCGCGAAGTCGAGGAGGCGGTTGCCGTCCAGGTCCTCCACCACGACGCCGCGCCCTTCGCGCGCCACCAACGGGGCGGTCTTGGTCGTGGTGGCGAGGTGCTTGGCGTCCTCGGCGACGACCTCGCGGGCGCGCGGGCCCGGGATGGGGGTCTTGAGGAGCGGGGTGGTCTCGTCGCCTCGGATGGCCATGGTGTCGGGGGGCTCCTTCGAAATCCGCAAGGGGCCACGAACAGGAGGCGCGCATAGCCCTGCCGGTCGCGGCCCTGGAGAGGGCTTCGAAATCCGCGGCGGCCCGCCGCCCAACGCCTATGAAGTGCTGCGGCGTCGCCGCGGCCATGGCCCTCGACGGCCTCCTCCTGGCGCTGGTGCCCCTCTTCGTCATCGTGGACCCCTTCGCCTCCATCGGCCTCTACCTCGGGCTCACCGAGCGGCACAGCCCGGCCGAGCGCCGCGCCGTCGCGGTGAAGGCGTGCCTGTTTGCCGCCGTGGTCCTGCTGCTTTTCGCGTTCCTCGGCCGCGAACTCCTCGACTACCTCGGCATCCAGCTCTACAGCCTCCAGGTCGCGGGCGGGCTCCTTCTCGCCGTCATCGGCCTCAACATGCTCCGGGAAGGACGCGAGCTGCAGGTGGACGACATCCCGCTCCCCACCGGCGGCAGCCATCCGCAGGCGGCCCCGGTGCGCCACGACCCCAGCTTCGTCCCCCTCGGGCTCCCCATGCTCGCCGGCCCGGGCGCCATCAGCCTGGTCATCGTGCAGACCACCGACTACGGCATCCCGACCCTTGGCACCGCCATCGCCCTCAGCATGCTCGGCTCGCTCCTCGTCCTCCTCGTCGCGGGCCAGGCGCAGCGCCTCATCGGCGAGAACGGCGCCCGCGTCATCACCCGCATCATGGGCCTCCTCACGGTGGCCTTCGCGGTGCAGTACGTCCTTGACGGCATCGACGCCTGGAAGGCCGCGGGCGGGGCATCGTAGAGGCTCGGCTCATCGTTTTGCACGCTTGGCGAAGCCATGCCGAGGCTCCGCGAGGGCAACCCCAGATTACGCAGATTTCGCAGATTGCCCGCCCAGCCAAAATCTGCGTAATCTGCGGCCTCCCGCACGGGCCGCGTCCGAGAACCCCGACCCCGGGGAAGTGGTCGTGAACCGGCCGCTTACGAAACGCGCGCCAACCCGGCCGCCCACAGCTCCTCGAGGCTGCGGTGCGCGTTCGCTGGCAGCAACGGGCAGAGCACGCACTCCGGCTCGCTCCGGCAGCAGGCGGCCTGGCGCCCTGCCGGGGTCTCCATCAATGTTCCTTAAGGATGAGCCGGCTGCGCGTCGCGTGGGTGCCGGGGATCTCGCGGATGTGGTCGATGATGTCGTTGAGGGCCGCCGTGGTGGGGACGTCGGCGACCACGACGACGTCGTTGTCCCCGGTGACCTCCCACACCGACTCGACCCCCTCCCACTCGCGGATGCGGCGCGCCACGTCGGCGGTGTGGACGTTGGCGGCGACGTCCACCTCGATGAGCGCCTTGACGTGGGACCCGGCGGTGCGGATGGTGAAGGAGCGGATGGTGCCGTCGTCGGTGAGGCGCTTGACGCGGCTGCGGACCGTGCCCTCGCTGGTGCCGACCTCCTCGGCGATGCGGGTGAAGGACTCGCGCGCGTTGGCGCGAAGCAGGCGCAGGATGTGGCGGTCGGTGTCGTCCATGGCGGCTAATGCTGCGAGGAACGCGACCGTATTTGGGGGTTCCTGGCGGCAGGGGGCGGGAAATCTACGGTTCCCTGTGATGGAGCCACGAGGCGCATCGGGGGGCGTTCGCCCGTTCGAGTGCAATCAGCGAAGACACCCCAAGCTTCATCCAGGATGCCATTTTGCTCGCCTCGGGTGTTGGATGGTCCGTGACCTGCGTTCTGCACTGTTTCGCCTGATGGCGTTGTTTGGGGTCCTCCTCTTCCTGGTGACCAGCGTGGGCGGAGCCGCCGCGCAACTGGGCACGCTGCCTCCCCCTCTTCCCACGCCCACCCCTCTCCCCCTGCCCCTGGATGAAGTCTCCCAGACGGTAGACGAGACCGTAGGCGAGATCAGCGGCATCTGCCTTGCGCTCGGCCTGGAAGGCGCCGAGTGCGCCCAAAGCGAGGTGTGCGCCGCCCTTGGCTTGCCCGACACGGCTTGCCAATGCATCGACCTTTCATCGGGGACCCCTTCTTCGGCGGAATGCCACCCGGACGGCGCGAACGACGTGCCCCCCTGCACGCCGGGCGTCCACGAGTGCCTGCCGGTCTCCCATCCCGTCCAGGAGGATGCGCCGAGCCACCCCGACCCTTGCGCTGCAACCACGAGCCCCGCTGTGTCCGGCTGGCTCCCTCCGCAGGTCGGGACGGTCACCCGCGAACTTCCTCAGGAGCCCATCGTGACCAACCCCGAGGAGTGCTGCGCCCCCATTGTCATCACCCCCCCTTGGGAGAGGCACGACGTGCGCTGGTTCGTCGAAGCGGGAGGCACCTTGACCGGGGGCGGCGTAGGCGGCGGTCCCGTGAATCCGGCGGACCTGGATGTGGTCGGCTACCTGCCCTCCACTACCACCCCGTCGCCCTCCGTCCCCTCGCCCACCCCGCCCTCCTCCGTTCCGCCCCCGCCGCCCGTGGA
>DATDQC010000012.1:0-2257 GCA_035292455.1 Thermoplasmatota archaeon | reverse complement strand
ACGCGAGGAGGGCGGAGGGGTCGAGGAGGTACATCTCCAGCGCCGGGTTCTCGCCGCCGAGGACGAGGTGGACGTAGGGGGCGTCGCGGTGCTCCCACCAGAGACGGAGGAACGTCCCGAGGTTGCCAAGGTAACTGCGGGGGAGCCGCCCCTTGGCGCGCCGGTCCTCGCGGACGGCGTCACCCCAGCGCTCCAGCTCCAACGCCGCCCGCTGCAAGGTCGGGCTCGGCACGCGAAGGGCGAGAAGCAGCGACTCCTCCAACGTTCCGGGAGGGACGAGGCCGTCGTCGCCGTCGGGGATGCATTCCGCCACCAAGCCGTGGAGGGAACGGAGAAGGGCATCGACAAGCCCGCTCGCCAGCATGGCCCCTGCAAGGGCGGGGTCGCCGTACTCCTCCGCCTCCTTCTGCGCCCTCCGGAGGCTCTCGAGGGTGAGGCGGAGGGAGTGGTGCTCGCGTGCGGCGTCGGGGAGGTGGTGCGCCTCGTCCACGACAAGGTGGCATTCGTCGGGGCCGACCCCCATCCACTGCAGCAGGCGGGTCCGCAGCCCGCCGTCGAGGAGGAAAGGGTACGGGACGACGACGGTGCGGGCCTGGGGCAGGACAAGTTTCAGCGCCTCGTAGGGACAGCTTCCGGCACCTTCGATGCGCTGGGCCAGTTCGGCGCCGCCAAGCCCGCCTTGGCGAAGAAGCGCCTCGACGGGTCCGGGGCCGTCCCGCAGGAGTCGGAGGTAGAAGGGGCAGGCCCCCTCCACGGGCTTCCCGGTCGCCCGCGCCTGCTCCGCTTTTCGTTTGGCGTCACGGCAGAGGCGCCCGAGTTCGTCGGGTGTCGCGTCGGCAAAGCGCGGGTCGGTTCGAAGGAGAGGGCAGTGGTGGCGACGCCCCATGAACGGGACCAGGAGTCCGGCGTCCTGGCCCGAGGCGGCGATGGCTTGGTGCTCGCGGACCACTTGGGCCTGCTGGCTGTTGGTGCGGGTCGTCCATAGGATGCGACGGCCATCGGCGGCCGTGGTGGCAAGCGAGGCGGCGAGGGCGGTCACGGTCTTGCCGGTCCCGGTGGCGGCCTCGACGGCGAGGTGGAAGCCTTCGGCCTGCGCGTCCTGGACGGCGCCCAGCATCGCCTCCTGCCCCGGACGAGGCGGGTAAGGGAGGGTCGCCACGCATCGACAGCCCGGCTGGGGGGTTGGCCCTGGCGGGGAGGTGGATGAAACGACGTCGGCGCGGCCGCGCGCGAGGCTAGATCTGCCGCTTGGCCCACATCTCTTCCGGGAGCTGGGTGTAGACCGTCGCCTCGCTGGGCTGCGCCTTCTTGCGGCGGCGCACCTCGCGCTCCTCCTCGCTCATCTGGAAGACGGCGTTCTTCTTGAACAGCCAGTAGTGGGTGCGCCACTCACGGCCGTCGTAGAGGGTGGTCTCCTCGCGCTCGGTGGTGAGCATGCCCTCCTCCTCGAGGATGTAGAAGAGCTGGCGGTCCTCCGGCTCAAGCACGTTATCGATGACGCGGTCGTCGAAGCCGAAGATGTCCATGACGAAGTTGGCGTCGCGCATCGCGTCCTCCTCCTCGATGCCGATGCGGTTGGAGACGGCCATGGCGAGGTCTTCGAGGGTGAGGATGCGCTGGGTCAAACGGTGGCCCTCCAAGGGGACGACATTCACCTTGCTGAAGTCTCTACTTAAGCCTTTTTGGCGATTTGGGTGGCGGCGAGGGCGGCGGGGTGGTGCGCGGGATGTAGAGCCGCTCCTCGTGGCGAAGCACCCAGACCATCTCCCCTTCCGGCGCCCAGCCAGGGGGCGGGACGAGGTCCACGGTGCGGAAATCGACCGGGTCCATCACCTGGATGCCGGACGGCGTGCGGGAGACCAGCACCGCCTCGCGCAGCAGCTCCGCGCCGCCAAGGCGCCGCAGCTCATCCTCCTCCATCTTGGTGGTCTGGTGGGTCGCGAGGTCGATGGCCTGGGCGCGGCCGCGGGCGAGGTTCATCACCTCGACGACGCGCTCGCCGTAGGTGGCGAAGTCGCCGGGGGCGAAGAGGCGGATGCGGACCAGGAAGGTGACGCGGAAGATGTCCACACCAAGCTTGCGCCCCACAATCTTGGCGCTCTCGGTCACCTGGGCGCCGAGGCGGTCGGCGAGGGTGCGGGAGACGATGCGGCCCGCCTCGATCTCGCCGAGGTAGTAGTCGAAGCCGCCCGGGACCGGCTCGGACTTGGCGAGGAAGGCGTTGCGGTTGCCGCCGGCGCGCAGGCGGTCGAGATCC
>DATDQC010000011.1:0-7035 GCA_035292455.1 Thermoplasmatota archaeon | reverse complement strand
CCCCGACCGCATCAAGCAGAACCACAGCCACCGCGTCACCCCCTACCTCCTCGACCAGGTGGAGTCGGAGGCGCGCTCGCAGAAGGCGGTGCAGGTCCAGGCTGACCTCGCGGCGCTGCGGCGCGCCCTCGCCAGCCTCGCCAAGGCCGCCGAGGACGGGAAGACGGCGCAGGCCGCCCGCCTCGGCGACGAACGCTCCCGTGTCGCCCGCCTCGACGTCGGCGACCTCCCCGCCGCCTTCGAGACGGAGCGCAACCAGGGCACCCTAAGCCTTCACAGGACGTTCAAGGACGCGCAGGACGAGCTCAAGCCTCTCGTCACCAAGCTCAAGAAGGACACCGACGCCGCCGTCCACAGCGAGGAGCTCCTCGAGGCGCTCGAGGACTGGGACCGCTTCCGAAACGGCGCGCTTCGGTACCTCAAGTGGGAGGAGGACCGCATCGAGCTCCACATCCGCCTCCTCGACCCGGCCGTCCCGGCGCGCGCCGTCTTCGACCGCGTCCACACCGCCATCCTCATGAGCGGGACCTTGCGGCCGCCGGAGATGGTGCGCGACCTCCTCGGCCTCGACGAGGCCCGCACCCTGGTCCGGAGCTACCCCAGCCCCTTCCCCCCCGAGCACCGCCCCGTCGTCGTCGCCAAGGGGTACACCACCCGCTTCGCGGAGCGCGGCCAGAGACTCTGGAACCGCATCGCCGGCACCATCAAGGATGTGGCCGCCGCGGCCAAGGGCAACCTCGCCGTCTACGCCCCGAGCTACCAGGTCCTGCGCGACGTCCGCACCGCCTGCGGTCCCGGGGTCGCCGGCAAGGAGGACATCGTCGAGGAGCCCGGCCTCACCAAGGGGGAGCGCGACCGCGTCCTCGACACCCTCCAGGGCGCCCGCAAGCGGAAGGGGGCCGTGCTCTGGGGGGTCCTCGGCGGCTCCTTCTCCGAAGGGGTGGACTTCCGGGACAACCTCCTCTCCGCCGTCATCGTCGTCGGCCTCCCCCTGGCACCCCCCGACCTCGAGGTGGAGGCGGCCATCGCCTACTTTGACCGCAAGCATCGCGGCCGCGGCCGCGCCTACGCCTACAACTACCCCGCCATGAACAAGGTCCTGCAGGCGATGGGGCGCGGCATCCGGGGCCCGACCGACAAGTGCGCCGTGCTGCTCCTCGACGAGCGCTACCTCGCCCCGCCCTACCGCCAACTTCTCCCCGACGACGCCAACGTCGTGCCGTCGGAGGACCCCGCCTTCACGGTGACGGCGTTTCTTGAGGCGAACGGGCTGTAGCGCCGGTCACTGCTCACGGCAGCCGTAGAGGGCCGCGTCGCCCACCTTCAGGCAGAAGTGGCTCCATGCGCACCTGCCGTTGTCGGAGGGGTCCCAAGGCTCGCCGTAGGCGTGTCCGATGCAGAACTCGGCATCCAGGTTATCGAGGGCCCCGAGTACGTCGCAGCCGATGCCCGTGCACATGATGCCACAGCCCGTGAGTGAAGCACGCATGCAGGCCTCTCCGACCACCGAAAGCGGCTCCGCTGGGGGGACGTAAACGCATCCCTCGCCGTTCGGACGCTCGTAGACGCAGACCTCGCCCGCTTCCGAGCTGGGAGCCATCATGACGAACAAGCCGGCCACAATCAACCATCGCATGGGATTCATGGTTTACCTCGCGCTTGACAAGCCAGGAACACTATTAGAGGTGTTTGACGGATTGTTGCGGAATCTCAGCCTCACTTCATTTCGGACCTGGAACGACCGCCAGCCCAATGCACCGCCGCCAGCCACGCCCCCGCCGCAACCGCCATCAGCCACGGGCTCAAGCGGTGCAGCGCCGCGTCGCCGGGGTGAAGGAACGGCGCGGGGTGAAGCAGGGGTCCCCAGTAATCCACCCCGACGAAGAGGGCGAGGGCCGCGACGACGGCCGCCCTGCCAATCCAACTCCATCGGTCGCCGCGCATCTCGGGCAAGAGGAGAAGCGCCTGCAGCGGCATCCCCATGTGGGAGAAGAACAGGATGTTGTTGGTGGAGCCCCAGTCGAAGGTCCCCATGCGCTCCGGGTAGAGGAGGAAAAGCGCCGAGGTCCACAGCCCGACGTAGATGTTGAGGGTGAAGGCGGCGGCGTCGAGTCCTTTCGACCTCCACCCCTTGAGACGGTGGGCGACCATGGCCACGAAGAACAGCAGGACGGCGTTGGGGCTGTCGGCCACCAACGGCCACCACCACGGCTCCTGGTAGTAGGGCGACGAGGGGTCGAACTGCCCGACGTCCCAGTAGTAGTACCAGCCGAACACGATCCCCGCCAGGTTGGCGATGAGGATGGGGGCGAGGAAGCGCCCGTCGCCGCGGACGCGTCGAAGGAGTCGCATCGCGGCTTCGCCCGGCACGCCTCGTGGACCGCCCCTGGCCGGATAGGGTTTGTTGCGGGGAATCCCTCCCCTTGCTCTCCCGAGTCGATGCCCGCGACAGGTGAGCTGCCCGACGGTGTGCTTCGACCCGTGGCAGAGTAAGGAGGCGGAAAGGGTGGCATCGGCTCGGCTACTACGACGTCCCGCGCCGCGCCGGGGTGAGGGAGGTCGCCAAGGCGATCGGCGTTTCGGCTTCCGCGGCAGGGTACCGGTTGAGGAGGGCGGAGGGCAAGTTGGTGGGAGCGGTGGGGGAGGGGTGAGGGCGGGCGAGCTCGGCATATGGCGCCAGAAAGTGCTGAAGTCGTTCGGCGCCTACGATCCCATGGCTTTCTTCGAGGCCCAGGGCTACGCGGCCCAAGTCAACGCCTTCACACAGCGCGCGTCGTCCGTGCCGCAGGCGGACTGGGAGCCCTGGGAGAAGGCGGCCGGCGCTGTCATTGGGGGCATTGCCTTGGCGTGGCTCCTGGGCCAATTGTTCAAGCAGAAGTGAAACCTTCCTCTGGCCACATTCACTTCCCTCCGGGGAAAGGCAAAGGCCGGGAAATGCGTCGGCGTTTTAGCCGGCTGGTCCGGCACGGTGAACCGAAATGGTGCGAGCGCCCAGTACCAACAGGCTCGGCAGCGGCTTCGACGCCGCCACGATTGAAGCAGTCTGGAACAAGGGGACGCCGGAGGTCGGCTACATGGGTTTCCGGAAGGACTCATGCGGCGCGTCCATGCAGAGGACCAAGTACGGCCAGACCGAACAATGGGGTTGGGAAATCGACCACATCAAGCCGTGGCACGAAGGCGGGAAAACCACGGCCGAGAACTGCCAACTGCTTTGCAAGGACGACAACCGACGGAAATCCGGAAAATAGCTCAATCGTTCGCCGGTAAGTAGCTTCTGAAGCTGACTTCCCCTCCAAGGTCCCCGCACCTATAGGTTGGCTCGGCGCGGAAAGGACCCCTTGTGCCCCAAGCGGACGACGACGCGGCGACCTATTTCCGCAGCCTGCCGCGCAACATGGTCCAGAACACCATGAAGATACTGGACCACGAGGACGCCGTCCACAAGCTCGACCCGGACCACTTCGACGTCATCAGCCTCCGAACCCCCAGTCGTCGCGTCCGCGTCGTGCGCCGCGACGATCTGTGGCGGTGCCGCGTGGACAAGGAGAACAACCAAGACCAGCCATGCAGCCACATCCTCGCGGTGCTCATCTACGAGGGCATCGTCGATCTGCCCAACACGGCCGCCACCGTCTGGACCAAAGGCAAGCAAGGCCGTAAGCACGCAACCGAGGCCCTGGCGTGGCGGCAGGTCCCGACCAAGCTGCCCGAGCTGCTCGCGCGCCTCCTGCGCGAAGGGTTGCCCGTCGTTGCGCCGCCCGCGCCGCCACTCAAAACGGGGCGCCCGCGCAAGCCGCCCTACGCCTTGCTTTACCAAGCCATCATGCGCGTCGCCACGCGCCAAAGCCTCTACTCCAGCCAAGGCGCCATGACGAGCCTCGACCATGCGAGCCACAACTCCTACGGCGCCTGTGGCATCGCCACCGTGAGCCGCTTCCTTAACGAACCGGACACGACCACAGTCCTTGAGAAGTTCCTGGCCCTGACGACGTGGCCCGCCAAGCCCTACGAGACCCTGGTTCACCCTGACGGCACGGGCCTCACCGAGCAGCGTTTCTCATCCTACTTTGACGAGCGCTACCGCCGCAAGAAGAAGAAAGCAAAGAAGACCGGCGACAGCGAAGCCAAGAAGGAAGAGGAGGGGCCGCGCCTCCACAACTGGACCTACGCCGAGATGCTTTGGACCTACCGCTACACAATGGTCGCCGCGATCCACGCACAACAGGGCCCCTTCGGCGAGGCGCCGTGGCTCATCCCGCTCTTGGAGCGGGCCCGCATCATGCTCGACATTGGCGAGCTTGGCGGGGACAAGGCGTACCAAGCCTACTACATCTTCGACTACGCGCGGCGCCACGGCATCGACCCGCAAATCAAGTTCAAGCGCAACACGAATCCGACCCGGAGCAACCTCAAGAAGCGCGCCTTCAAGCGCACCTTCGAGGAGAGCCGCATTGACCCGGAGGGCTACGCGGCCAAGGCGAACCGGCGCAACAACGCCGAGACGGGCAACCACGCTTTCAAAGCCATCCTCGGGGACCAAATCTACAGCAAGACCGCCACGGCGCAGCGCAACGAGATCCTGTGCATGTGCATCGCCTACAACCTGACCCGCCTCATCTACCTCGGACTCGACCAAGGCATCGAAGTCGGCTTCGCGGCCGGCGCCCAGGTCTTGGCGAGAGCCGAGTGGGTACCCCTTGAGTGGCTCCACGCGCAGTTCCGGGGAACCTCGACGCCCCGACCCGAATGGACCTAAACCAGCCGCCAACTCTTTCAGGGTCGGTGCCGTTTGGGCCGTGTGGCAGACCCGGTTGCGTGGACCAGCCTCGCGGTAAGCCTGTCGGTGGCCGTGTTTACGATCTGGTTTCAGGTCCTTTCGTACCGAAGGACGCACCATCCCAGGCTTGCGGTCCACCTTCGCCAAGTCTCGACCATCGGCAAGGCCGAGGATGAAGGGCCGGGAAGCATCGGGATTGGCACAGCTTTGCAGGTCCGCGTCGTGAACACCGGCAATCGGCAAGTTGAGGTATCACAGGTTCACACGCAGAAGAAGGGGCAGGGCGTCGTTTGGCTCCGGGAGGCCCACGGCTGGCTCGGGCTGAAGCTCCCGCCGGGCGAATCAAAGGAATGGATGGAGGACCTCGAACCTCACTTCCGCAAGCGGGCGTATCAAGAGCCCGAGGCCTCACCCAACTTCTTAGTGCGGGCCGTCGCCACCACCAGCGACAACCGGACGTTTTGTTCACCCTACGTCCAGGTTCAGCACCCATCGGGGCCCCTGAACCTCCTCCGGCTGCGGTGGGAGAACAGACTACGGCGAGTTCGAGACGTATTCCGACGGAAGCCCGCCGTTCTCAACTGACCCGCCAGAACGGGGCCTCAAGGCGATCCGAAAAGCCATCGCCACCAAGAGCGCCGTCCCGAACCTCCAACCTTCGCTTCAACGCCGACCTCTGTTGCCTTGGCCTGGGTGGCCGATTGACTGGACCCGCCCGCTCCGGCTTGGAAGATCGAGCCCTTGACCTTGGCCTTCTCCGCCACGTTGATTGTCGCGACGGAGGGCGCCGCCACGGGGTCGAGTCGTCGGTGGCCTTGGCCTGTTAGCCGTATGGAATACACGGAGTAGCCGCCCTCGCCGGTCGTGAAGACGTCGTCCGTGTCGATGTCGCCACGCTCCTTCAGGACCCGCAGGACTGCTTTCGCCTTCTTTTCCGCCCACCCGAACGCCTCCATCACGGTGCTGTCACGGACGCGATAGGGGTCGCCGCCCTCGCCTTCCTTCGCCTGGAGCCACCGTAAGACCCGGAGTTGCTCATCCTGAACCGAATCCACGTCAGGTCGAATGGCGGGGCTACTTAAGCGCCTGTCGCGGCAACCTTTCCAGAATTGGGGTTTCCCTTTCCAGAACGCGGGTTAAGGAGGGGCTTTTGGAAAGCACCCAAGCCCCCCACCACCCCTATATACCCCCTCCCAGTCGCCGAACCCAACGAAAGGAGCGAAAGAACATGGCCCTCTGGCAAGGTCAATCGGTCCGCAAGCCCTCGGGGGGGCGCCTCCGGCTCGCCCGCAAGAAGCGGCGCTTCGAGGTCGCGAAGGAGGACGTCGAGACGAAGCTCGGCCCCCACGTCCAGAAGCTCATCCGCGCCAAGGGCCGCAACCAGAAGGTCAAGCTCCTCGCCACCGACAAGGTCAACGTCATGGACCCCAAGACCGGGAAGGCCAAGGCGGCCACCATCAAGACCGTGAAGGAGAACCCGGCCAACATCCACTACGTCCGGCGCAACATCCTCACCAAGGGGGCCGTCGTGGAGACCGACGCCGGCATGGTGCGCATCACCAGCCGCCCCGGGCAGACGGGCGCCCTGTCGGGCGTCCTCGTGAAGTGAGGGGATCCCCACGGCGCGCAAGGGGGACGAACGGTTCGTCCTCTGGCCGCGCTACTTCGACGCTTCGCTGAGCCGCGCCGAGGGGAGGCGCGTCCCCAAGGACCTCGCCGTGAAGGCGCCCGACGCGGCGTGGCTCGAGACCGCCGCCAAGCGTGCCGGACTGCAGCCGGAGTTGGAGGAGAAGGCGCGCGACCCCTTTGCCCCGCACAAGAAGTCGGGCCGGGTCCTCGTCGCCAAGAAGGGCTCCAAGGAGAAGACCCTCCGCATGGTGGCGCAGAAGATGGCGAAGAAGGATGAGTGACTGCCCTCCCCACGTGGCCGCAGGTTACGCAGATTTCACAGACTGCGTTCAACGGTTGCCGCTTCTGCGGGAGATTCCGATGCCCCGAATCGGCTCTCCAGCAAAATCCGTGAAATTTGCGTAATCTGTGGCTACGTAGGCGTGGGAACGAGCGTTCAGAGGGCGCCTTCACCCCCCTCCGCCTCCTTCTTATCACGCCGCTTCGTAGGTGAACCCAAGTGCCCACCTACTGCCCGACCTGCAAAGGCGTGATGCGCCCGGAGCGCGGAGCGATGGTCTGCATCCGCTGCACCGCCACGAACCGGGCCCGCACCGTCGTCGCCGGCGGCCGGAGCATCCGGCTCG
>DATDQC010000010.1:0-4836 GCA_035292455.1 Thermoplasmatota archaeon | reverse complement strand
CCCAACCCCCAGCGAAAGGGGGAAGTTCGACGTTCACGGTCGCCTTGCCTTTGGGGTACTCGAGCAGGGCGGAGAACTGCGGCTTGCCCTCCTCGAACGACCAGGAACCGGTGACCCGCTTG
Source organism: Thermoplasmatota archaeon (assembly GCA_035292455.1). Taxonomy (GTDB): domain Archaea; phylum Thermoplasmatota; class E2; order JACPAO01; family JAHFTW01; genus DATDQC01. The sequence continues at coordinate 4,714 of DATDQC010000010.1, read as the reverse complement.
TTCTTCTTGGCGAGGCCGGGGTCCCGTTGGATGGCGGCGACGAACTTCTGCATCTCGGCGAGGTTGACGTTGTTCATGCGGACCGGCCGACGAGTCGCGCCACGGTTCAAAGCCGTTCCTTGCGCCCGACTCCCCGGACCCGAACTGGGCCGCTTGAGTCAGCGGCCGCTGTAGTGAAGCATCGGGCCGACGAAGAGGCCCTTGCCGATGAAGGAGAGTCCGATGGCGGCGAACCATCCGCCCTCGCTTGAAACCATGGCCCACACACCGGCCAGAATGCAGGCCATCGAGCTGAGCACGGCGAACGCGTGGCGGCCGTCGGACATGGCGACTTGGCCTGGAGAGGCGTCCATGACACGAGACCCCGGCGGTCGGGATAAGGAAAAACGCAGGAAACAACTTGCAAAGGGTTTCTTCTGCCCTACGGCTTCCAGCCCCGGAACGTCTCGTACGCCCCCTCCGCCCGGCGGGGGTTGGCGGAGATGTGCTCGAAGAGCCACTGGTACCACTCCCCCCAGCGCGGGGCGTTGAGGGCCTGCCGCTTCCACTTCACGTAGGACTCCAGGCGGCGCCACGACTCGCGGAGGAAGCCGCCGATGACCTGGTCCACGACGTCGAGGGGGACGACGCGGTTGTAGACCAGGACCCCGAGGGTCTCGAACGTCATCATGATGGTGGTCGCCGGCTCCTCGACCCCGCCTTCGTGCACCTCGGAGGCGGAGGCGCCGACGGGGAGCTCGTAGACGCGGGCGTACGCCTCGCGGAACTCCGCCGACTGCAGGTTGGTGAGGACCTGGAGGGCGGCCTGGTCGCGGCGCTGGCGCTTGAGTTGGATGAGCTGGTAGGCCGCCACGGCGGCGCCCACCACGAGGGCGACCTGCCCGAGGAGCTGGAAGTAGGGGAGGATGTCGGAGGGGTCCATCAGGCCACCGTCGGGTTGGAAGTACGAATGATTCCTTCCAAGAAAAGCTCCCCCGCCTTGTAGCTCGACCTCACGAGCGGCCCCGAGGCGACGTAGAGGAAACCCATCCGGCGGGCCATCCCGGCGTAGCGCTCGAACTGGGTCGGATGGACAAACTCCGTCACCGCCAGGTGCCGCGCACCTTGGGTCGGGCGGAGGTACTGGCCGAAGGTGACGATGTCGCAGCCCACGGCGCGGAGGTCGCGCAGGGTCTCCTGGACCTCTGCCTCGCTCTCGCCGAGGCCGACCATGATGCTGGTCTTGGTGAAGCGCGCCCCCAGCTCCTTGTAGCGCCGCAGGACCCGAAGGCTCTGGTCGTACTCCGCCCGCCGGTCGCGCACCGCCGGCGTGAGGCGCCGTACGGTCTCGACGTTGTGCGCCACTACGTCGGGTTTCGCGGCGAGGACCCGCCGGAGCGCCCTCTCGTCGCCCTGGAAGTCGGGGGTGAGCACCTCGACGAGGAGCCCCTCGTGGTCCGCCTTGAGGCGTCCGATGACCCGGGCGAAGTGCTCGGCACCGCCGTCCTCGAGGTCGTCGCGGTCCACGCTGGTGACGACGACGTACTTCACCCCCATGAGGCCGACCGTCTCGCTCGCCTTGCGGGGCTCCTCGGAGTCGAGCGGCTTGGGCTTCCCGGTCGTGACGCTGCAGAACCGGCAGCCGCGGGTGCAGGTGTCCCCCATCACCATGAGGGTCGCCGTGCCGTGGCCCGACTCGCCGCCCGACCAGCACTCCGCAAGGTTCGGGCAGCGCGCCTCCTCGCAGACCGTGAAGAGGCCGCGCTCCCGCAGCGCCTGCTTGATGGCAGCGTAGCGCTCGCCGCCGGGCGGCCGGACCTTGAACCACTCCGGCAGGCGAGGTCGGCCGGATGGGGCCGTGCCTGGCGCCCCCAGGATGGGGAGGTTCGGGAGGCCGGTCACAGGCTCTGCGACTTTTCCCGGTCGGATAAGACTTGGGTCCTGTTTGCAGGGTGCAGTTCCGTGTGGGCGTCCGCAGATTGCGCAGATTGCGGGCTGAACCGATGCACCGAGCGCCGAGTCTCGTCTTTTGGCCCATCTGCGTAATCTGCGGATTCGGAGGCGCCGAAACGGAGCCCCGACCCAACAACGACCTCCACTCAAGCCTTCAGAAGACCCGGCTCTCCCCGAGCGCCAAGTCCCAGAGGTCCTCGCGCGGCCGCCCCGTCGCGGCCCACGCCTTGCGCACCCGCGCCAGGGGTTCGCCCACGGGCTCGCGGGTGAGGATGTAGGTCCCCCAGTGCATGGTCGCCATGCGGCGGGCCCCAAGTTCGAGGACCGCCTGCACCGCCTCCTCGGGGTTGACGTGGACGCAGCTCATGAACCAGCGCGGGTCGTAGGCGCCGATGGGCATCATCGAGATGTCGAGGTTGGGGAACCTGCGGCCAATCTCCCCGAACCAGCGCCCGTAGGCGGTGTCCCCGGCGAAGTGGACGCGTTTGCCTCCCCCCTCGATGACCCAGCCGCCCCACAGCGTCTTGTTGGCGTCCCACGGCGTGCGGCGGCTCCAGTGGTGGCTCGGGACGAAGGTGTACTTGACACCGTCGAGGTCGGCGGTCTCCCACCAGTCGAGCTCGATGACGTTGGTGAGCCCGCGGCGGCGCATCCACTTCTTAATGCCGGCGGGGACGAAGAGGGGCGTGTCCTTCGGCAGGCGCTTGAGGGTCCAGGCGTCCATGTGGTCGTAGTGGTTGTGGCTGATGACCACGGCGTCGAGGCGCGGCACCGATTCGAGCGGCACGCCGGGCTCGGTGAGTCGGCGGACGCGGCCAGGAAGGCGGGGGTTCCACACCGGGTCGGTCGCGATGAGGCGGCCCGCCATCTGCAGCAGGTAGGTGGCATGCCCGACCCACGTCGCGGCGGCCTGGCCCTTGCGGAGCGTGGGGAGGTTGCCATCGCCGCGCGGCACCTCACCCGCCCACGCCGGGTCCTGACCCCAGGTGTGGAATCCCCCCGAGAGCATGATGCGGATGATGTCCGGCGCGGTGTGGAGCTTGTGGGTGAGCCGGTCGTGGAAACTGCGGGGCCAGCGCCGCTCCGTCACGTCCGTGACAATCGGCCCAGCCGGTTCAGGCTTGCCCTCGGAGCCGGCGCCGCGCCTCTCGTTCCGGACCCCTTATATGGCTGCGAGATTCAGAATCGAAGCGAGCCATGCGCATCGCCGTCCTCCTCCAGGACCGCTGCCAACCCAAGAAGTGCCAGCAGGAGTGCATCCGCTTCTGCCCGCCGGTGCGTTCGGGGATAGTGGACACCATCAAGATGGGCGACCACGGCAAGCCCGTCATCAGCGAGCAGCTCTGCATCGGCTGCGGCATCTGCGTCAACAAGTGCCCCTTCGACGCCATCAAGATCATCGGCCTCCCCGAGGCTCTCCAGGACGACCTCGTGCACCAGTACGGCAAGAACGGCTTCCGGCTCTTCCGCCTCCCCGTCCCCCGCCAGGGCTCCGCCACCGGCATCCTCGGCCCCAACGGGATGGGGAAGACCACCGCCATCCGGATGCTCGCCGGCGAGGAGATCCCCAACCTCGGCGAGTGGGAGCGGGAGCCATCGTGGGACCCCATCCTCGACAAGTACAAGGGCACCGAGCTTGGCGACTACCTCCGCACCGTGGTGGACAAGGGGGTCCGCACCGCCCGCAAGCCGCAGTACGTGGACCAGCTCCCCAAGGCCTTCTCGGGCAAAGTGAAGGAGCTCCTCCGGAAGGCCGACGCCGACGGCCGCATGGACGAGGTCGCCCCCCGCCTCAACCTCGGCCACGTCCTCGACCGCGGCCTCGACCAGGTCTCGGGAGGGGAACTGCAGCGCATCGCCATCGCCGCCACCCTCCTCAAGGACGCCGACGTCTACTTCTTCGACGAGCCCTCCTCCTACCTCGACATCCACGAGCGCCTCCGGGTGGCGCGGGTCATCCAGGACCTCGCCGTGAAGAAGCGCGTCCTCGTCGTGGAGCACGACCTGGCAGTCCTCGACTTCCTCGCCGAGAACGTCCACCTCGTCTACGGCGACGAGGGGGCCTACGGTGTCGTCACCGACGTCCGCAACGTCCGCCACGCCATCAACACCTACCTCGAGGGGTTCCTGCACGAGGAGAACATCCGCGTCCGCGAGGAGGCCATCCGCTTCGTGGCACGGCCCCCCCGCCCCGCCGCTGAGCTGCGGTCCCTCCTCAAGTTCCCCCGGCTTCGGAAGCGCCTCGGCGACTTCACCATCGAGGCGGAGGCGGGCACCATCCACGTCGGCGAGGTCGTCGGGGTGGTGGGCCCCAACGGCACCGGCAAGACCACCTTCGTCAAGATGCTCGCCGGTGTCCTGCCGCCCGACGAGGGGGCCATGAAGGTCGAGGTGAAGGTGGCGTACAAGCCGCAGTACATCAAGGCGGACTTCGAGGGCACCGTCCAGGAGCTCCTCGCCTCCGAGACCCCCGACCTCCTCGCCCCGGGTTTCCTCAAGTCGGAGATCGCCCGCCCGCTGCACCTGGACAACCTGATGACCAAGGGGGTCGACCGCCTCTCGGGCGGCGAGCTGCAGCGCGTCGCCGTCGCCCTCTGCCTGGCGAAGGAGGCGGACATCTACCTCCTCGACGAGCCGTCGGCCTACCTCGACGCCAACCAGCGCATCGTCACCGCCAAGACCATCCGGCGCGTCATGGAGAAACGCGGCAAGAGCGCCCTCGTCGTGGACCACGACGTCTACTTCCTCGACCTCCTCTCCGACACCCTGATGGTCTTCGGCG
>DATDQC010000009.1:0-5946 GCA_035292455.1 Thermoplasmatota archaeon | reverse complement strand
ACGATGTTCTTGCCGCGGTCCATGCCGTAGGACTGCATCTCGATGCCGATGAAGCGGTCCTGGTCGATGTCCTCCATGGTCTTCTGGATGAGGAGCGCCTCCTCCTGCGGGGTGAGGCCGCGCTCCAGGATGAGGATCTTGCCCTGCTCGACCTCGTCGAGGATGAAGCGCACCTTCTCGTCGGCCCCCATCGCCTCGACCTTCTCGGAGCTGATGAGGTGGATGGCCGAAGCCTTGTCGAGGAGTTCGGTGCGGGCGGCGTGCTTCTTGCCCATGGTCTCACCCGAAGTGCTTGGTGATGGCCTCGTAGAGGGCGTCCATGTTGGTGCCCTCCCCCGCGGAGACCGGGACCACCGGGTGCTGCGGGAAGGCGGCCTTGATGGTGGCGGGGCTCGCCTCCGGGAGGTCGATCTTGTTGGCGATGATGATGACGGGGAGCCGGCGCGCCTCGAGGTTGCCGAGGATGGTGACGTTCACCTGGGTGAAGGGGTCCTCGGCGGCGTCCATGACGAGGAGCACGCCGTCCACGTCCTCGAGCCAGCGGATGGCCTCGATGACGCCTTCGGTGGCCTCCTTGGCGCGGCGGCGGGCCTCGCCTTCGTCCATGTGGTGGTCCTCGACGAACTCGTGGAAGTCGATCTGGGTGGCGATGCCGGGGGTGTCCACCACGTCGATGTGGAGGCGGTGGCCGTTGGCCTTGAGGTCGATGTCCTTCTTCTCGCGCACCCGGCGCGTCTCGTGCGGCACCGAGCTCGCGGTGCCCACCGTCTCGCCGGTGAAGTCGCGGCTGATGCGGTTGGCGAGGGTGGTCTTGCCGGCGTTGGGGGGGCCGTAGATGCCGATGCGGGCGTGGGCGCGGCGCCCAAAGAGGCCCCCAAACCAGCGCGCCAGGCTGGAGCTCATGGATCTCAACGCCAAGGCGCGGCCTCCCGTTGCGGCATGCCCATCCAGGAGAGACCACCTCCAGGTGGGCCAAAAGGCTGCCGAAAAGGATGCGGGCCTGTCAGCCCCCGCCCGACGCCGCGCCGCCCCGCCGCCCCGACGCACCCGTCGGCGAGCCCCCCTCGAGCTGCTGCTGGAAGGTGTGGTTCATGGCGACCTCGGCGACGTCCACGGCGTAGCCGCGGACGCGGTCGATGGAGTCCGCGACCAGGGTGAGGGGGCCGACGACCTCGTGGGGGAGGTTCCTGAGCAGGTTGGGGAAGCTGGCGCGCCACTTGGCCGCCCCCTGGCCGTGGTCGGCGGTCTGGCAGGCGAGGTCGAAGTCCACCTTCTTGAGGGAGGAGAACGCCTCGTCCCACACCTTGCGGACGGTGTCGGCGTGGTCAAGGAGCCCCTTCACCACGGCGTCGGGCACCTTCTGGTCCCCCAGCGACCCGACGTTGGTGGCGATCTTGGTGGCGTGGTCACCCATGCGCTCGAGGGCGCGCGCGACCAGGAAGAAGTTGAGGGCCTCGGCGGGGGGGACATTGAGTTTGGCGGCGAGGCGGGGCTGCTCGAGGAGGGCGTGCATCTGCTTGGAGACCATCCAGAGCAGGCGGTCGAGTTCGTCGTCGCGGGCGGCGACCTCCTGGGCGAGCTTGGCGTCGCGCTCCCGCAGGGCGGTGAGGGCGTCGTCGTACATGATGCGGGCGATGCGCTGCATCCGGGTGAGGGTCTTTCGGAGGTCCATGTCGGAGACGCCGACGAGGTCCTGGAGCGTCATGGAGGAGCCGCTCTCCTCGAGAATCTCGACGCCCACCAGGTCGCGGGTGACGTCGCGGATCTGCTGGCGGATCTTGGGGTCCATGCGGTTGCCGCTGGCCTTCACAAGGATCTCGTCGGCGCCGGCGAGGTAGGCGCCGACCAGCCGGCGCACCACGTCCTCGCCCTTGGGGAGGTCGGGGAGTTGGACGGTGAGGGTGCGGGTCGGGGTGCGCGCCTCGGAGTGCGGGATGAGGAGGAGGGAGCCGTCGGGTTCCTCGTGGATGGCGACGGTGTCGCTGCGGCCGAGGCGGTTGCGGTCCACCCACTTCTTGGGGAGGCTGACGACGTGGGTCGAGCCGCCCGTGACCTGTAGTTTCCGGAGTTCCATGGGCATGACGGGTCCTCTATTGGGAAAGTCCATGGCCCCTTATTCTATATAGAATATTGTCGAGAAGGGTCAGCCATAGCCGTGGAAGCCCGCGTCCACGGGAAGGCCAAGACGGGAGGTGTAGGCCACGCGGTCGAGACGCCCCGCGAGCCCCTCCACCTCGGCCAGGAGCCGCTCGACGGCGGGATCGGCAAGCCGGTACACCTGTGCCCTCCCCTCGCGACGGCTCGCCACCAGCCCGGCGTCCCGGAGGGTCTTGAGGTGGTGGCTGACGTTGGACTGCTCGTCCTGGAGTTCGGCCACCAGCGCCGTCACCGTCCGCTCCCCGCGCCGCAGCGCCTGCAGGAGGCGGTTGCGGGTCTCCTCGCTCACCAGGCGAAGGAGTCCCATGGCATCCATGAAGGAACATTCATGGGTTGCCCTTGAACGTGCCGGTCCGGTTGCGCTGGGGGTCTCAGGCGGTGCCCAGGAAACCGGTCTCCTCCAGGAGGAGGACACTGTACATGAGGGTCAGCCCGGCGAGGAAACTCAGCAGGATGAGGGTCGCCTCGCGGCCCCGGCTGTGGTGGTGGAGCTCCGGGATGAGGTCGGCGGCGGCGATGTAGACGAAGGCGCCCGTGGTGAGGGGGAGGCCGTACGATTCCAGGGTCGCGGTCTTCACGGGGAGGGCGAGGACCAGGACGGCGCCCGCGATGGAGGTGCAGGCCGAGAGGAAGTTGAAGGCCAGGGCGCGCCGCACCCCGAGGCCGGCCCGCAGCAGGACCGCGAAGTCGCCGAGCTCCTGGGGGACCTCGTGGATGACCACGGCGATCGTGGTGGCGACCCCGAGCGGGACGTCCACCAGGAAGGCGGTGGCGATGACCGCCCCGTCGAGGAAGTTGTGGAGGGCGTCGCCCGCCAGGTTGGTCCAGGCGAAGGGGGCGACACGGCCGTGGTCCGGCCCTTCGTGGAGGTGGGCCGCCTCGTCCACCATCTCGACGTGGGCGTGGCGGTTGCGGAGGATGACCTCCAAGAGGAAGAGCAGAACGAAGCCTCCGAGGACCCAGGCGCCCATCGCGGCGAGGTCGCGGCCCGCCCAGACCGCGGTGGCCTCGGGGACGAGGTGGAAGAAGGCGTCCCCCAGGAGGGTCCCCGCCGCCATCGCCACCAGCACGAGGAGGAAGCGGTGGCCCCGGAGACCGGGGCGGCTGATGGCGAAGGCGCCCACCAGGCTCACGACGCTCACCAGCGCGACCGCGAGGAGGGTGGGGACCCAGGCGTCCATGCGGCCCGCGACGCCCCGAAGTTGATAACTTCTACTGAGAAATTATGAAGAACGGGGGTGCCTCTTCCCAACCGTGGCCGTGGTCAGCCTCTCCCTCCCCGATGCCCTGGTGGACGAGATGGACCGCGCCATCGCGGAGGGGGGCCACAAGGGCCGCAGCGAGTTCCTGCGCGCCGCCGTCCGGGACCACCTCGCCGCGCGCCAGCCCCTCGCGGGCCGTCACGTGCACGGCTCCGTCACCATCCTCTACCCGCACGACAAGGAGGCGCGGGTCAGCGAGGTGCGCCACGCCTTCCACGACGTCGTGCTCTCCCTCATGCACACCCACTGCGAGCCGGAGACCTGCATGGACGTCCTTCTGGTCGGCGGCCCCCCGGCGCGCGTGGCCGCCCTCCGCGACACCCTGGAGCGGATGCGCGAGGTCAAGCGGACCCGCCTCGCCGTCATGGCGTGAGTTGAAGAGGCGGAGCCGGGTCCCCTGCCGTGGCTGGCCGCAAGGAGAGGTTCAAGGAGCCCCGCGTCGGCATCGGCAAGGTCTACACCCGCACCGGCGACGGCGGCGAGACCGGCCTGGTGGGGGGCCAGCGCGTCCCCAAGGACGATGTGCGCATCGAGGCGTACGGCGCGGTGGACGAGCTCAACAGTTGGATCGGCCTGGCACGGGCGGCCGCGCTCGACTCGGGGCCGGCGGTCGCTCCCTTCGCCGCCACCCTGCTTGGGGTCCAGCACCGCCTCTTCAACCTCGGCTCCATCCTCGCGACGCTCCCTGCCGACCAGGGGCCGCGCCAGCCCCGCACCACCGCCACCGACATCCAGGGGCTGGAGCGCGAGATGGACCGCCGGACCGCCAAGCTTCCCGCCCTCAAGTCCTTCGTGCTTCCCGGCGGCTCGCGCCTCAACGCCCTGCTGCACCTCGCCCGCACCGTCTGCCGCCGCGCCGAGCGCAACGTGGTGACGCTCCGGCGCCAGGGCGGCTGCGGCGATCTCGAGGTGCAGTACCTCAACCGGCTGAGCGACGCGCTCTTCGTCTGGTCGCGCTGGGCGTCGCGCGAGCTCGGGCAGCCGGAAGTCCTCTGGGACCCCAACGGCTAGGGCGAGGGGCCAGGCTCAGAGGAAGCGGCGGCGCAGCACGACCGCGCCCACCACCGCTCCGAGCAGCAGGAGCGGGGCGAAGCCGGGGGAGTTGGCGCCAGCCTGGCTGACCCCGTCGCCGGACTCCGCTTCGAGGGCCGCCACGCGGGCTTCGAGATTGGCGTTGGACGAGGGGCCGGCCGGCGTTCCTGCGACCTCGAGGAGGGCGGCGGAGTCGCCGATCCGGATGGCGGCGCGGCCCGGTGTTGGCGGAGCCTGGAGCGTGACCACCATGTCGAGGGTGGCGCCCGGGTTGAGGCCCGGCGTGCCGCGCGAGTCCACGATGACGTCGCTCACGAGGGTCTCGAGCAGCATCGAGCCGTACGCCGCGCCGCTGTTCTTCACCGTGACGATGGCGCGGAAGGGCGCACCCGGGACGACCGGGTCGGGGCTGAACTGGATGTTGGTGACCTGCAGGGTCGGGCGGTCGGTGAGCGGGGTCGCGGCCTTGGCGTTGAGGCGGACGTCGTTCTCCTCCACCACGAAGTCCTTGGTGATGTCGAGGAGGGCCCCGGCGTCGGTGTTGACGTAGTAGCCGCTCGCCGCCTTGAACACGACGCCGGACGTGGAGAGGGAGGCGCCGCCCGACTTGATCTCGGTGAGGGCGTTCGACATGTCCTCGTCGCCCGGCCGGACCACGGTGCCGGCTGCGTAGGGGCCGTAGGGGGTGACGCGGATGTCGCCGGCGCCCACCGTGAGCGCGGCGGTGTCGAGGAGGTCGATGTAGAGCGTCTCGGGCGCCTTGAATTTCACGTCGCCGTTGGCGTCGAAGAAGCGCACGAAGTGGGTGAGCGCCCCGGTGGTGGCGAAGACCCGCAGCTGGGCGTCGTCGTCGGCGCCGGCCACCGAGGAGCCGGCCGGGTAGCGGCCGTCGATGCTGAAGAGGCGGATGTCGTCCACGGTCACGCTGCCTGCGCAGGAGGTGCTGGAGACGTCGATGTAGACGGGCTCCCCGACGTTGTAGCCGAGGCTGCCATCCACGTTGAGGTAGCAGAGCGAGGCGGAGACCGCGCCCGGGACGGGCGTGAAGTCGTAGTCGTTCTTCGACACGGTGGTGCCAAATCCGTAGGTGCCCGCGAGGGCGGGCGAGGCGGCGGCGAGCAGGGCGAAGGCAAGGGCGATGGCGCCCAGGCCGCGGGCGGGACGTACGTTCATGGAAGGGTTCACCGGACTCCACGACGCCCCGGCCGGCTTCAGCGTTCTCCCGGTAAACTCGCGGTTCTCCATAGCGCACCGGGGAACAGCGGTTCTACAGTCCGGAGACCCGGCGGGAAGCTGGACGCCGGCTGGGAGGGCGCCCGACGAAAAGGGGAGGGGAGAAGGGGAGGAGGACGGACCGAACCTGCCCTACTGGATCGAGCGCAGGGCGGTCTCGCCGATGGCGGCGACCTCGGCCGGGAGCGGGGCGTAGCCGAGGAGCTCGCTGTACGCCTGGCCCTCGTGGAGGCACCACCACATCCAGGCCTTGAAGGCGGCC
>DATDQC010000008.1:0-3108 GCA_035292455.1 Thermoplasmatota archaeon | reverse complement strand
AACGCGTCGGCCGCCCCCAGGAGCAAGCCGGTCGCGGAGTCCTCCACGTCGGTGGTTCCGCCGGGGCCGGCGGTGAGGGCGTGCGCCTTCACCAGGGCGAGGAGGATGCGCGCCTTGCCGATGAGGAAATGGGCCTCCGCGCTGTCGGGGGAGAGGGCGGCGGCGTCCTGCGCCGCGGCCAGGCCGGCCGTGGGGTTGCCGACGTCCATCTCCAGCGCGGCCTTGCGCAAAAGCCGCTCGGCTGTGGGGCCGGAGCGCCGGATCTCCAGGTTGACGGCGGCCAGCCCCTGGAAGCGCTCGACGTAGTCAAGGTCCCGGGGGGCGTGCAGGAGTTGGGTGAGGAGTTCCGTCTTCATGAGCGAAGTCCGCTGACCCCCGTTGTGCCCCTGGGAGAGAGATAACGGTTATGGCAAGGTGCTTTAACAATCGGGCCCGGAGGCCCTCCCCCTTCCAAAAGCCCCTTCCAACCCTGGAGTTGGGGGCCGGCCCCAACCGGTGCCTTAAATGGAGCCGGACCATGAAGATGCCCCCGCCATGACCCCCGCGCCCGTCCCGGCCCCCGCAGCGGCCCCCCCTGAGGAGCCCGCCCCCCTTCCGCCGGCCCTGGAGTGGATGTCGGGGGAGGCCTTCGCCTCCACGGCCGACCTCCCGGTCCCGGACAAGCTCATCGACCAGGTCATCGGCCAGGACCACGCCGTGGACGTCGTCCGCAAGGCGGCGGAGCAGAAGCGGCACGTCATGCTGGTGGGGGACCCCGGCACCGGGAAGTCCATGCTGGCCCGCGCCATGACGGAGTTCCTCCCCAAGGAGGAGCTCGAGGACATCATCTGCTACCCCAACCCGGAGGACAGCAACATGCCGCGTATCCGGGTGGTGCCGGCCGGCAAGGGGAAGGAGATCGTGGACGCCCAGAAGTTCGAGGCCCGGAAGCGCCAGGAGCAGCGCGGGCTCCTCATGATGGTCCTCATCTTCACCGTCATCGGCCTCAGCCTCTTCATCGCCGTCACGACCGGGCGCTACGAGGTCGTGCTGTGGGGGCTCATCGGCTCGCTCCTGGTGTTCTTCATTTTCCGCTCGGCGGGGATGAGCCGCACCGTCCAGATGGTCCCCAAGCTCCTCGTCGGCCACGACCCCGACGACGGCGCCCCCTTCGTGGACGCCACCGCCGCCCACTCCGGTGCCCTTCTCGGGGACGTCCGCCACGACCCGTTCCAGGCTGGCGGCCTCGAGACCCCGGCGCACGAGCGCGTCGAGGCGGGCTCCATCCACAAGGCCAACCGCGGTGTCCTCTACATCGACGAGATCAACACCCTGCACCTCCAGAGCCAGCAGCACATGCTGACCGCCATCCAGGAGAAGAGGTTCCAGATCACCGGCCAGTCGGAGCGCTCGAGCGGCGCCATGGTCAAGACCGAGCCGGTGCCGTGCAACTTCATCCTGGTCGCGGCCGGCAACCTCGACGCCCTCCAGGGCATGCACCCCGCCCTGCGCTCCCGCATCCGTGGCTACGGCTACGAGGTGTACGTGCGGGACCAGATGGACGACACGCTGGAGAACCGCCGCAAGCTGGTGCGCTTCGTGGCCCAGGAAGTGAAGCGCGACGGCAAGATCCCCCACTTCGACAGGACCGGTGTCGCCGAGATCCTCCACGAGGCGCAGCGCCGGGCCGGGCAGAAGGGCAAGCTCACCCTGCGCCTCCGCGAGCTTGGCGGCCTCATCCGGGTCGCCGGCGACATGGCGCACGAGGAGAAGGCCCCCATCGTCACCGCCCTGCACGTGCTGCGGGCGAAGTCGGTTGCCCGGAGCCTCGAGCAGCAGATCTACGACCGCCACATCGAGCACAAGCAGAAGTACCGCCTCATCAACACCGAGGGGGCCGCGGTTGGCATGGTGAACGGCCTGGCGGTCTTCAGCGCCGACGCCTCGATGAGCGAGCACTCCGGCATCGTCATGCCCATCGTCTCCGAGGTCACCCCTGCCTCAAGCCGAGGCGAGGGCAAGATCATCGCCACCGGCAAGCTCGGCGACATCGCCAAGGAGGCGGTGCAGAACATCTCCGCCATCTTCAAGAAGTACCTGGGGGAGGACGTCAGCAACCACGACGTCCACATCCAGTTCATCCTCGCCCACGAGGGGGTCGAGGGGGATTCCGCCTCGGTCTCCATCGCCACCGCGGTGCTCTCGGCCATGAGCCGCGTCAAGGTGCGGCAGGACGTCGCCATGACCGGCTCCCTCTCCGTCCTCGGCCTGGTGCTCCCGGTGGGCGGTGTGACCGCCAAGATCGAGGCGGCGGCGAAGGTGGGCATCAAGAAGGTCCTCATCCCGCACGCCAACCTCATCGACGTCCTCATCGAGGACGAGTACAAGGACAAGATCCAGGTGGTCCCCTGCATCACCATCCACGACGTCCTTGAGCATGCCCTGGTCGAGGACCCGGCCAAGAAGACCCTCCTCGACAAGCTCCGCGACCTCGAGACGGTGCGCGACGGCCGCCCCGCCCCCCTCGCGGCACCCAAGGCGGTCTCCCCGCGCGGTGGGCCGACGCTGGCGGCCTGACGGCCACTTTGCGGTGGCCCAAAGAAGAAAAAAGCCCCCCGCCCATCCAGCCCTGTGCGAGCACTCGTGGTCGGGCGTTTCCAGCCCTTCCACAACGGCCACCGGGAACTGGTCCAGGCCGCCATCGAGGACTGCGTCGAAGTCGTGGTTGGCATCGGCTCCAGCAACGCCAAGCCGGGCCTGCGGAACCCCTTCACCCTCGAAGAGCGCAAGGCGATGGTGCACGCCGCGTTCCCCGGGGCGCAGGTGGTGGCGCTCCCGGACATCCACGACCCGCCGCGCTGGGCCGACCACGTCCTCGCCCTCACCGGCCGCGTCGACAAGGTGTTCGGGAACGACGACGCGACGCTGGCCCTCTTCGAGGACGCTGGTGTCTCCGTGGTCCGCCCCGGCCTCGTCGAGCGCGAGCGGTTCGAGGCCTCGACCATCAGGATGCAACTCGCGGAGGACGACCCCGAGTGGCGCAAGGCGGTGCCCCCGGGGGTTGCGGTGCTCCTGGAACGGCTGGAGGCGGGCAAGCGGCTCCGGCGGCTGGAGATGGCGGCGTGAGCC
>DATDQC010000007.1:0-8211 GCA_035292455.1 Thermoplasmatota archaeon | reverse complement strand
TGGAGGCCGACGCCAGCCACGCCATGCCGGTCATGCGACGGACCACGAAGACGAAGGCCAGGACGGCGGCCAGCGTGTAGGCGGGGTAGAGGAGGTGAGGTAGGTCGTCGTAGGGGAGGTCGTCCACCTTGGCGGCGTAGTCCTGCAGGGCGGGGTCCACGTGGTAGAGGGTGTAGCCGGAGAGGGCGTTGCGGGCCGCCACCCCGAGGTGCTCGTTGAAGACGGCGGGGAAGAGGATGGGGGAGACGGCACGGCTCAGCAGGAGGGCGAGCAGAAGGAGCGCCCCGGGCGAGAGCCCGAGCGACGCCAACCGGATGCCGGGTCGCCACCCCTTCTGCGCGAGGAGGAGCCAGGCGACACCTGCGCAAGAGACGGCGGTGGAGTAGAACAGCAGGAGGTGCGGTGGGCTCCAGGTCGTGAGGTCGAGCCCAAAGACGGCGTGCCAGGTCTGGTCGACGGGGACCGCGAGCATGGCGAGTCCCATCCCGGCGAGGGCGAGGACCAGGGGGCCGCGCTCCTCCACCCGGCGGTCCCGCCACGCCCATACGAGGGCCCCCAGGAGGACGATCCGCCCGGCGAGGTTGGTGTAGTGGGCGGGGGAGTTGGCGTCGTTCTCCAACCGCAGGTGCCAGGCGATGTCCCACGACGCTCCGACCCACATCAGGACGATGGAGGCGACGATGGCGGTCCACAGTTTGGCGTTCCGGTCCACGGGCCGCCGAGGCAAGAACCCGGCTTAAAGGTGGGCGGCGGACAACCGGGGCCGGGCCTACTCGGTCAGGATGCGTTCGAGGACAATCCTCAGCCCCGCCGCGGTCGGCCCTTTTCCAAAGTAGTCCATCCCGCCGGAGGCCCACGCCTTGCTGGCGATGTCGAGGTGGGCCCACGGCGTCTCCTTGGCGAAGTGCTTGAGGAAGGAGCCGCCAATACAGGTCCCAGCGCGGTTGCTGAGGCTGATGTTTTGCAGGTCGGCGTAGGTCCCCTTGTTGGCCTCGTCGTACTCCTCCCCCTGCGGGAGGTGCCACGCCTTGTCCCCGGCGCTGCGGCTGGCGGCCACCAGGGAACGGGCGAAGGCGTCGCGGTTCGACATCACGGCGACGTAGGTGGGGCCCACCGCAATGTCGCAAGCACCCGTGAGGGTCGCCATGTCCACCATCCAGGCGGGGTCGAAGGTGCGGGCGTGGGTGAGGGCGTCGGCGAGGATGAGGCGCCCCTCGGCGTCGGTGTTGAGGACCTCGATGGTGGTGCCGTCCTTCGCGGTGACGATGTCGCCGGGGCGCTGCGCCGTCCCGGAGGGCATGTTCTCCACCGCGGCGACGATGCCCACGACGCGGTGCCTGACCCCAAGGCGCTTGAGGACCGCCATGAGGGCGATGGTATTGCAGGCCCCGACCTTGTCGTACTTCATCTCCCACATCTTGTCGCCGGGCTTCAACGAGATGCCTCCCGAGTCGAAGCAGACCCCCTTGCCCACCACGACGAGGGTCTTCCGGGCCCCCTTCGAGTGGTAGTCCATGGTGATGAGCTGCTCCTCGTTGTGGCTCCCCTGGCCGACGCCGCAGAGGGCGTTGTACCCCTCGCGGCGGAGCTCGGCGCGACCCTTGACCTGGACCTTGAAGCCGTTCGCCTTGCCACGGCTTGCCGCCTGCTGGGCGAGCCACGCGGGAGTAGCGATGTTGGCGGGGGTGTTGGACATCAGGCGGGAGTCGTTCACCGCCTCCGACAGGAGGACCGAGCGCTCGATGGCGCGGCGGGCCGCGTTCGCCTTGGAGCCAGGGGGGAGGACGACCTGCAGCTCGTCGAGTTTGCCGTTGGGCTTGGGCTCCCCCTTGGCCTCGGCCTCCCGCTCCTCCTTCTTGGATTTCCACTGGTCGAAGTCGAGCGCCCCGATGAGGACGCCCTGGGTGACGGCCTGCGCGGCGGAGCGGGCGTCGAGGCGGCAGTCGGCGACCAGCGTCGTCGCGGCCACCTTCACGCCGAGCCCGCCGGCGGAGCGCGCGGCCAGGTTCGCCAGCGTCCCCACCTTCTCCTGGGTGAGGGCCTTCGTGTCGCCGAGCCCGCAAAGGAGGACCCAGCCCTTCGCCGTCGAGACGCTCCGCACGGTCTTCCACGGGAGCGGAATCTCCTTGTTGGCGAGCATGCCGGCGACGTTCGGCTCCCCCTCAAGCCCGAGGGCCTTGAGGCCGGGTGCCTTCCGGGCCTTGTCCACGCCGACCAGGAACGCGTTCGCCTTGACGCGAGAGGCCGCCAAGCCTGTGACCTTGAGCATGGGCGCCGCCAGGCCGCGAAGCGGGATAAAGGCCGCGCCGCGCCCCCGCCGCGTTACAGGTGCGGCCCGAGCGCCAGCGGGAGGATGCGGTCGAGAGGCCCGTCCTCCACCACCCAGGTGGCGTGGGTCCGGGTGTAGCCGTCCTCGGGGTGGAAGGCCACACTGCGGCCCGCCACGTCGAACATGCTGACGTCGGGCAGCGAATTGCCCACGGCGAGGACGCGCTCCAGCGGGACCCCGAGCTCCTTGGCGAAGCGCAGCACCGGGAGCGCCTTGTCGTTGAGGGGGGTGCGGACGACCCCCTCGCCCGTGATGTGCCCCGCCTCGTCGTAGATGAAGCCGTTGGCGGCGACCCGGGGGATGCCGAGCCGGCGGGCGACGTTCTCCGCCATGACGTCCACACCCCCCGAGACGATGGCGCACTCGACCCCCTCGGCCCGCAGGGTCTCCACCGTGGTCTCGACGCCGGGCATGAGGGGCGGCTCGTGGAAGATGGCCTCGAAGTCGTCGCGGCGGATCTTCGGCTTCTGCCGCAGCCAAAGCGCCGCGTCGCGCTTGATGAACTCGGCGTCGTCGAACTCGCCGTTGAGGTAGGCCCGCAGGCTGGTCTCGTTGCTGACCCCGAAGGCCTTGTGCACCATGACCCAGGAGGAGCCGACGTCGATGAGGACGCCGTCCATGTCGAAGCAGACGAGCTCGACGGGCACCTCCGGCGCCGGCAGCGGCGTCCTGGGTCGGACGACGCGGTGGCGGTGGTAGAAGGCGGCGAGCGCGTCCTTCACGGGGCGCGGCCCAGGCCCGACGCGGCTTAGCGGTTTGGGAAGGCCGCACGATGCCGCACGGGCGCAAGCCTGAAGTGGTCCGCCTCCGTGGCCGAAGCGACCCCCTCGCCCCAGAGCGGCTGACGGTAGCCCGCAAGGGCGGCTGAGGAAGGTCCCCACATCTCCGAAACAGGGGCCCACAAGGGCTGGACTGGAGACGGTCCGTCGGGGCGCAGAAACGACACAGCCAAGGGAGCGGAATGAAGGGCTCGGCCCGGACGTCGCCTTTGGACCTGCTGAAACGTGCCACCGGCCCTGGGATGCAAGTCCTTCGGGACGCGCAGTCGGATGCCGCAAGCCCGCCACCCGCAAGGGGGGTCGGGGGAACAGAATGGGGCCTACTCGGGGCTGGGGGCGTCACTCCGCTTCGCGTCGTTCCGCCCCCGCCCCGAGTATCCGCTCGCTTCGCTCGCTGGCCCGGAGCGCTGCTGCGCTCCGTGCCCTATTCGGGGCCGGCCGAATCGTCCGCCCGCTTGCGGCCGCGCGGCGTCCTTGGCGAATCCGTGCGAGGCACGAGGTGAAGAAGAAGCAGTCCGGCCGCAAACGTGATGAGACCGACGGCCAGCCAGCCTATCTCGCCACCGTTGTCCTCGACGATGGGCACAATCGCCGACAGCGCCCCGACCGAGCTCCCCACCAGCCCCATGGCGACGAGGTCCCACGGCCGCCCCTGGCGACGTCCCGCCAAGATGACGGCGGCATGCACGATGCCGACGATTCCACCCAGCAACCACTGGGTGTTTTCCAGTTCCCAGGTTCGCTCAGCGATTGCCCACGCGAACGGGAAGACAAGCCAGAAACCCATCAGCGCGCACGCGGTGACGACGGCCAACGTCGACACGGAGCGGGATACGGAGCCCGGGGTCGCCAAGTGGGCCATGGCGACCCATCGACCGCTTCTGTTTCAGGCTTGCGAACGTTCATCCCCGCTCCGGCGGTCGCCGCGTCGTGGAGCTTTCCGACAGCCTGCGCGCCCCCGCCTCGTCGCCGCGCCTCGTCGCCTCGGCGCTCCTTCTGTTCCTCTTGGCCATCGTGCTCGCCCGGCTCCTTATCCAGGACCTCTGGCAGCTCTTTCTCCTCGCCCTGCCGGTGGCGCTGCTGCTGTTCTCCCTGCTCTTGGGGGTCCGGCTCGCCCTCCTGCTCTCCGTCCTGCTCGCCGGCGGGGCGTTGGCGCTCCGAGCCTACCTCGAGGCGACCCACTCGGTCTGGCCGGCCCTCCTGCTCATGCCGGTGGTCGCGTTCACGCTGTTCCTGGCAAGCCGCGTCGTCGTGGCGATGCGGGATGGCCGGCGCCCTCCTGAAGAGGGTTGACCGGAAAGAAACGAGGGGAAAAGGAGGGAAAGGGCGCGACGTCGCGCGTCCTTACTTGTTGGCCAGGAACGGGAGGCCGGTGCGCTGGTTGATGCCGACCTTCTTGCCGGTGGGCATCTCGCACTGCTTGCCCGACTTGGGCTTGTTGCCCTTCTTGGCGAAGAAGTAGATGGTCTGCTTGCGGCCACCCTTCAGCTCGACGCTGCGGGTGTAGAGGACGTAGGTCGCCTTCTTGGTCACGTGTTCGTAGGGCATGGTGGGTCTCCCCGTCTCGAAGGACTCCAGGAGGGGATTATAGGCTTGCCGAAAGTCATCAGGAGGGCTTCAGGAGGAACTTTGGGGCACCGCCGCGGCGGCTGCCCCCCCTAGCAGCCTCCTGGAAAGGGGCGCCGCCCGCGCTTTTGCCTCCAGAGGAAACCTGGGTCCCTCGGGCCGGCGTGGAGTCCGGACTGCCGGATTTGAACCGACCTGCTGCAGATCTACAGTCTGCCGCCTGACCGGGCTAGACTAAGTCCGGGCCTGGAGCGCGGGCGGCGGCGGGCATCGGAGCCCGCAGGAGGCGGCCACACAGGCCTCCTTCTTGGCCGTTTCGCTGGGGAGCGGCGGCCGCCCGGTCCGGCCGGGCCACCGCCACGCGAAGCCTTGAAACGGCGCCGCCCGGTGCCGCGGGCGTGTCCGAGACCCCGGGCGACCTCTTCTACACCGAGAGCCACGAATGGATCCGCATCGAGGGGGACGAGGCGACCATCGGCATCACCGACCACGCCCAGGAGGCCCTCAACGACATCGTCTTCGTGGAACTGCCCCCTGCCGGCCAGCAGTTCGAGGCCGGGGACGAGTTCGGGGTGGTGGAGTCGGTGAAGTCGGTCTCCGACCTCTACATGCCGCTTTCGGGCGAGGTCATCGAGTCCAACAAGTCCCTGGAGGACGCCCCCGAGACGGTCAACGACGACCCCTACGGGGAGGGCTGGCTCGTCCGCATCCGGCTCGTCGACCCCTCCGAGGCGAAGGATCTCCTCTCCGCCGACGACTACATCGCCTTGACCCAGGGTTGAGGCGGGCGGTTCGACGCCGGGCGAAGCGCAGCCTTTTCGAGGGGGCGGGCGTCGCCGCCGCGTGCACCTCATCCCCAACCATGCGTTGGAGGGCGAGATGGCCAAGACCATCGGCGTGGCCTCCGCCCAGGACCTCTTCTTGGACATCCCGGCACCGCTGCGGATTCCGGGCCTTAAGCTGCCGCCCGCGGAACCCGAGCGCCACCTGGTGCGCCGGCTCCGCACCCTGCTTGCCAAGAACCAGTCCTACGAACGCATGGCGGTCTTCCTCGGCGGCGGCCTCAAGCCCCAACTGGTGCCGGCCGCGGTCAAGGCGGTCGCCCACCGCCAGGAGTTCATCACCGCCTACACGCCGTACCAGCCCGAGGTTTCGCAGGGGCTGCTGCAGGCCATCTTCGAGTACCAGAGCCTGATGTGCGACATCGCGCGGATGGAGGTCTCCAACGCCGGCCTCTACGATGGCGCCACGGCGCTTGGCGAGGCCGCCCTGATGGCCGCCCGCGCCACCGGCCGCACCCGCTTCCTCGTCCCCGAGCACCTCAGTTGGGAGAAACGCAGCATCCTCGGCAACTACACCGCCGGCCCCGGCATCCGCGTCGAGACCTACGGCTTCGACCCGGCGACCGGCCGCAGCGACCTTGAGAGCCTGGCGGCCCGCCTCGGCCCCGACGTCGCTGGGGTCTACCTCGAGACCCCCAACCACTTCGGGGTCTTCGAGGCCGACGCCCGCAAGGTGGGCGAACGGGCCCACGGTGCCGGCGCCCTCTTCTTGGTCGGCTCCGACCTCACCTCGCTCGGGGTCTCCACCCCTCCGGGCGCGCTCGGCGCCGACATCGTCGTTGCGGAGGGCTCCTGCTTCGGCGGCGCCCCCGCCGCCGGCGGCCCGCTCCTTGGCACCCTGCTTTGCAAGGAGGAGCTGGCGCGCAAGATGCCGGGGCGCATCATCGGCGCCACCAAGGACGAGCGCGGCCGGCGCGGCTTCGTGATGACGCTGCAAGCGCGCGAGCAGCACATCCGCCGCACCAAGGCGACCTCCAACATCTGCACCAACGAGGCCCTCATCGCCAACCAGGCCGCCATCCACCTCAGCATGCTCGGCCGGCGTGGGCTGCGGGAGATGGGCTTGCAGAACCTGGAGGCGGGTGCTCGGCTGGAGGGCGTGCTCGCCAAGGCCGGCATGAAGCGCCGCTTCACGGGGGCCTTCTACAACGAACTCGTCACCCACGCCCCGGGTTGGCAGGCCCTCCACGAGCGCGCCCTTGCCGCGGGGGTCCATGTCGGCTGGCCCGTCGAGCGCGACGTCCCCGCCCTCAAGGACTGCCTGCTCTGGGGCGCAACACCGCTCCACATCGCGGAGGACTACGAGCGCCTGGCACGGGTCCTCGCCGGGCCGAAGGGGGCGACCGCATGAGCAAGGCTCCGCTCGCCCCTGCGCTGGAACCCTCCCGCGCCTCGGCGACGAAGGCCGCCGCGCCGCCGGTCTCCAACGTCTCCCTCATGGTGATTCCCCACGAGGTGCCGCTCATCGTCGAGGAGGCGCGCCCCGGGCAGGTCGGCACCTACCAGGGGCCCGCCGACGAGCGGATGGCCGAGCGGGTCCCCAAGGAGCTTCGCTTCACGGCGGAGGCGGCCGGCGACTTCGGCCTCTCGGAGCCGCAGGCCGTGGCGCATTTCACCAAGCTGTCGCAGAAGAACTTCGGCAACGACACCGCGCTCTACCCCTTGGGCTCGTGCACCATGAAGCACAACCCGAAGGCGTGCGACGAGGTCGCCGGCCTCTCCACGGTGAACCTCGTCCATCCGGCGCAGGACCCGCGCACCCTCCAGGGGAGCCTGGAGATATTCTTCGAACTCGGGCGCTGGCTCGCCGAGGTCACCGGCATGGACGCCGTCTCGCTCCAGCCCGCCGCCGGGGCGCATGGAGAGTTCCTTGGGCTCCTGGTCGCCCGCGCCTACCACGCCTCGCGTGGGGAGAGTCACCGCGACGAGGTCATCCTCCCCGACACCGCGCACGGCACCAACCCGGCGACGGCCAGCATGGCGGGCTACAAGGTGGTGGAGATTTCCTCCGGCCCCGACGGCCTGGTGGACCTCGCGGCCCTCAAGGCGGCCGTCGGCCCCAAGACCGCGGCGTTCATGCTCACCAACCCCAACACGCTCGGCATCTTCGAAAAGAACATCCAGGCCATCCAGAAGACGGTGCACGACGCCGGCGGCCTCCTCTACTACGACGGCGCCAACCTCAACGCCATCACCGGCCACGTCCGACCCGGCGACATGGGGTTCGACATCGTCCACATCAACCTGCACAAGACCTTCGCGGTGCCCCACGGCGGCGGTGGCCCCGGCGCTGGCCCCATCGGCGTGAAGCGGCGCCTGGAGCCGTTCCTTCCGGTGCCCCGCATCGCGAAGGGCAAGGACGGGGCCTACACCACGGAAGGGATGGACCTCCACCCCAAGTCGGTCGGCAAGATCAAGGCCGGCTACGGCCAGGGCGCGGCACTGGTGCGCGCCTACGCCTACATGTGCCTCCTCGGTGGCGAGGGCATCCGCCGCGCCGCGGAGATTGCCTGCCTCAACGCCAGCTACGTCAAGGCCCGCCTCAAGGGCATCCTCGACTTCCCGCATCCCGGCCGCTCCATGCACGAGTTCGTCGCCTCGGCGACCGGCCTCAAGCGCCGCACGGGCATCACGGCGGGCGACCTGGGGAAGCGCCTCCTCGACTACGGCATGCACCCCCCCACGGTCTATTTCC
>DATDQC010000006.1:0-12170 GCA_035292455.1 Thermoplasmatota archaeon | reverse complement strand
GTCGGCCACGACTTCGGCCTGGTGGAGATCCCGCACGGCCTGTGGCCCGACGTGAACCCTGCCATGCCGGTATGGGGCGGCCCCACGGCCGTCGCGCCCGGCATCGAGGCGGGCGACGTCGTCTTCCTGCACGGCAACAGCGCCGAGTACGGCGAGACCTTCCTCACCAAGAGCCGCGTCGGGCTCGGCCTCCCGGACGGCCTGGTTGCCGCCGACCCCGAGGAGAGCTGGACCGCCGTCCTCACCGCCTACGGGGGGGACTCCGGGTCCGCCGTCAACGTGGACCACGACGGCGCCCTCCTCAACTTCCCGCGCGCGGGGGGCATCCTGACGCACGGTCTCCTGGTGCAGGCGCCGGGGCTGCCGGTGGGCGCCTCCGGAAACATCGCGGCTGGCACCACCGTGCCGCGGGCCATCGACATGGCGGAGGAGGCGCGCCTCTGCATCACACCGGTCCTCCTCGGGGAGCCGGTCATCGTCGAGCGCGAGAACGCCGAGGACTGGCCCGCCTGCGGATTCCCCCGCGTGGACCTCCCCTACGTCGAGATCCAGGCCCAACCCACTTCCCTCGAAGAGCATGGCTTCGTCGAGTTCGACCTTCGGGCCGGGCACGACCCGCTCTGGAACTCGCCCCCGGTGGCGCTTTTCGTCGCCCAGAGCGACCTGCACAAGCTTACCGTGCACGGGACCCCAAGCACGGACCCTGAGGGCGACCTGCTCACCTACCGTTGGGACTTCGACGACGGTGAGCGCTCCGCCGTGGGCGAGCACGCCTGGATCCTCGTAGACCCCGGCACGACGACCGTGCGGGTCACCCTCACCGTCACCGACCGCTGGGGCGGCCGCGGGCTCCTCACGGAGGACGTGGCACTCCCGGCCGGCGGGGCGCTTCCCCCCGAGCTGGGCTTTGACGACGACGACGCGGACGGCGTGCCGCCGGTCGGGGAGATCGACCGCGCCACCGTGCGCTTCTTCTCCGACCGCGTCGAGGTGGAAACCCGCTTCCTGCCCTTCCCCGGCGGGCCCGAGCCACGCGAGGAGAACGCGGTCATCCTGCGCTACCTCCTGGACGGCAAGGACTACCAGAGCGACATCACCGGCGGCGTCTACAACTTCGACGATGGCCTCTACGAGGAGGAGCTCCTGCACGCCTGCACCGGGGAGACCTGCCTGCTCACCATCCTGAACTCCAGCCCGCTCTACGCCAATGCCTTGGCGGGTGCTTCGCTCCAGGTCAGCGTCATGGCCGGCGACCCGCTGCTGAGCGGCGGCTTCGTGAGCCTGGACCAGGCCCCCAACGGCGGCCCCGCCGCCATCGCCCTGGCGCCGCCCCAGGCCTCCCTCCTCCCCCCGTCGCCGTCGGCGACCACCATCGGACCCTGCCTGCCCGCCCCCTGCCAGGGCGGCGACGAGGTCGCCATCCCGGAGGATGTCGAGCAGATCTTCCTGCGCATCGACGGCGAACTGGTCCACGTGCAGACGATGCGGCGCTCCATCGAGACCCACCACTTCGGCTACGTGCACGACTTCGCCACGCCCGGCACCTACCGGGTCCGCGCGACGTTCCGGGACGACCTCGGACAGACCGCGTCGGCCGAGATCACCATCGTCGTCGAACCGCCGTTCGTCCCTTCGCCCCCCGAGGTTGCGCCCAGCCTCGTCCTTCCAGGAGGGGCCACCGTCCCCCCGCCCATCGGCCCCGGCTTCGGCGACGCCGACCAGGACGGCGTCATCGATGCCGACGACAACTGCCTCGTCGACCCAAACCCCGTGCAGGCCGACCAGGACCAGGACGGCGAGGGCGACGCCTGCGACGGCGACCTCGACGGCGACGGCGTCCCCAACCACCTCGACGCCTGCCAGCGCCATCCCGACGCCAGGCAGCTCGATGCGGACGGCGACCGCATGGGGGATGCCTGCGACGCCGATGACGACGACGACGGCCGCCCCGACGCCAAGGACAACTGCCCGTTGGTGGCCAACCCCGACCAAGCGGACCTTGACGGCGACGGCGTGGGCGACCTCTGCCAAGGGGACGCCGACGGCGACGGTGTGATGGACGCCTTTGACCTCGAACCCCTCAACGCCCAGGAGTGGTCGGACTTCGACGGCGATGGCGAAGGCGACACCGCCGACCTCGATGACGACAACGATGGCACGCCCGACCTCGACGAGCCGGCCGGCGGCGTGCGCAACGCCGCCATCGGCGGCGAGCTCGACGGGCGCGACGCGGCCGGCCTCGACGAGGCACCAGGGCAGGGCGCGCCGGGGCCCGGCCTCCTCCTGTTCGCAAGCCTTCTCCTGGTCGCCGTCGCGCTGCGCCGGCGTTCACCCCCGTAGCGGTGCCCCGCAGCCACCGCCGCACCCTGCTGAACAAGGGGCCCAACGTCCCCAAAACTCCTTATAGGATTGGCAGGGTTTTTGCGAATACCATCTCCTGAGAGGAGACTCCCATGACCCGCCGACGCCCGACCCATCACGTTCTCCAGGTCATGCTTGCCGCAGCGATGGTGGCCGCGAGCCTGCCGGCCACCACGGCCCACGAGCTTGACACCCTGCCCACCCAAGACGGCGAGCACGGCCAGGACGTCGACGATTCGGGCTTCTGGAACATCGTCACGGGGTTCACCATCAAGGACGGCCGCCGCCTCGTCTTCGCGTGGGACGCCGACGCGCCCATCGCACCCCTAGTGCGCTGGGGCCCCGCCAGCGCCGACCCCGATGCCCTGCCGTTCAGCCTCCGGCCGCCCGGCGACATCCTGGACACGGCGGGCGTCGCCTTCCTCGACATCGACCTCACCACGGTGGGCGTAGGGACCGAACTCCAGTTCCGCGTCGAGGACGAAGGCAATCCGGCGGTGGACCTGAGCCCGGCGGCCACCTTCCGGACCGGGAACGCCATGAAGAGCGACATCTCGGACGGCATCTACGAGGTCAACCTCGTGGTGGCCCTCGACACCGAGGCCGCCCCCGACACCCCCACCAGCGACCTCAGCCTGGCCGACATCCAGGCCGGCATCGACATCTTCGCCGAACGCGTCTGGGACATGACCGACGGCTACATGCGCATCGGCAACGTGCTCGTCATGGACCGCGTCACCAACCACCCCACCGGCCTGGTCGAAGGCGCCCTGGCCGCCGGGCGCCCGCTCGGGTGCCCCGTGAACGGTCCGGTGGTGGACAGCGCCGACTACACCGTGGCTCGCGCCGACATCCTCATCGAGACCACCATCCCGGTGGACAGCCACACCTGGGCCCCCAACCCCGCCGGGAGCGGCCCCCGCATCACCGACCCCTGCACCGGCATCTACGTGGGTCGCGAAGGCTGGATGCGGCTCGGCACCGAGGAGGATCCGCAGCTTCCGTTCTGGGTGGACGACCTCGACCTTGGCGCGACGCTGGCGCACGAGTTCGGCCACTACGCCCTCGGCGCCGACGACCTCTACCCCGGCTCGCTCACCAACCCGACCGCCGACTGCCTGGAGGGCGTCAACGGCCTGCCGGGCCAGGGCACCAACTGGGACATCTCGGTGATGCACGACTCCATCGGATGGAACGGCGTGCGCTGGATCGCCACCGAGCTCGACCGCCCCGACACCATCTGCGACACCGGCACCGGCGACTTCTCCTGGAACCACTTCACCAAGTGGTACGCCACCGTCCCGGCGGCGGGCCGCAACGGCAACGGCATGCCGGACCACTTCGACAGCTACCATGACCAAGCGCGCGACAACCCGGACGGCAGCGCCCTCAACGTCTACCTGCTCGACCGCGAGCCCGGCCTCTCCAAGCTCGCCCATTCCCTACAGGCGGCCGGCGACCTGGTCCTTCCGGAGGCGCAGCCCGGCATCACCATCACGGAACCGGTGGAAGGGCAGGTCTTCAACGTCGACCGCATCCAGGTCAAGGGCTTCGTGGACCGCGGCTACCCCGACCTGCCGCTGCTGGCGGACGCGCACGGGCCCTACTCGGGCATCGAGAAGCAGAGCCTGGGCCTCATCGGCACCGCCACCAACGGGGTCGGCCCCTACCGCTGCACGTGGAGCACGAAAGGCCCCGCCATCTTCGGCGACGTGCATGGCTGCAGCACCTGGGTGACGTTCAACACGCCCGGAAGCTTCCTGGTCACCCTCACCGTCATCGACACCAACGACCTCAGCCAGGCGAGCGACTCCGCCAAGGTCCAGGTCGAGCCCGCCATCCCGATCCCGCCTCCGCCCGGATGCGGCGACTATGCCGGCCGGAAGCTCGCCACCGACTCCAACAGCGACCAAGTCGCTCCG
Organism: Thermoplasmatota archaeon; assembly: GCA_035292455.1. GTDB lineage: Archaea > Thermoplasmatota > E2 > JACPAO01 > JAHFTW01 > DATDQC01. Next base: position 7,887 of record DATDQC010000006.1, on the reverse strand, counting down.
CTGGGGTACGCCGCCGAGCTCACCTGCCTGGGCGCCGACATGGCGGGCGGCTGGTTCTCGCTTCAGTTGAGTGTGCGCAACAAGGACCTGGTCCCCATCGTCTCCCCCGTGCCGCCCCCGGCGCCTCCGCCGAGCAAGACCCAGTCCTACCTCGTCACGTTCACGCCCGACTTCGGCAAGCACAAGGACGTGCGCCAGTGGATCTACCTGGTGTGGGACGTCACCCCCGACCCCAGCACCGGGATGCCGCGCGACGTCCTCACGCCGTGCTGGCTGGTGCTGCCGCCCGGGCCCCTCCTGGCCCCGCCGGTGCCCGACGTCCGGTTCCTCGACTACAGCCACGACTGCGACCCGACGCGCACGGTGCGCGCGCAGTGGCTTGTCAACACCATGAGCATCGATTTCCCCATCAGCGCCGAACTCGGCCTCCCGAAGAGCGGCGACCACCTGCTCAACGTCTATGGGGAGGCGTTCGTCAAGCAGGCCCCCACCGTGGTGACCTCCCCCTCGGCGGGAATCAAGCAGAATGACAAGACGCAGGACCTGGTGCCCGACGCCAAGAACGCCATCGTGACGTTCGACGGTCCGGACGCCATGGTGCCCGTCCTCCCGTCGGCGCGCGTGAGCACGCCGGTGGAGCTCCCCGTGGACCCCGGCGTCCTGCCGGGCTCGTCGCAGGAAGCCCCGCAGCACAACGCGGCCTTCCCGGAGGTCACCGACCCCGACGACGTCACGCTCGACTTCATGGACATCCTGGCCATCTGGGTGGAGAACGAGATGCCCGGCCCCACCGGAACCTTCGATGTCGTGATGCGGGTCCAGGACCTCTCCACCATGCCGCCCGTCGGGGGCGCCATCCAGCCGCTGCCGGCCGGCCTCCTGCCGGTGGGCGTCTTCTTCACCCACGGCCTCGACCTCTGCCTCAACAACAACGACCCGCCCGGCGGCCACGTCCCCATCCCCTACATGCCGCCCCCCACGCCGGTCTCCCCGGATGCGATTTGTTATGGGCTGGACGTGGTGAAGAACCTCAACGGGTACGTCACCAACAGCTACCAACGCAGCATGGATCCGCAGATCTACTGCGGACCCAAGACGCCGCCCCTTCCGATCCTGGTGAACTACGAGATTGGCCCCAACCAGATCCGCTTCCGTCTCGGCCGTGACCGCTTCAACGCACGAGTCATCCCCAACGGCCTCACGTGCGCCGGCCTCGGGGGCGGTGGCGGCCCCATCATCGACGGCACCAAGCTCACCATGCTGGCGGGCAACAACAACTTCAACGTCTTCGGCGGCGTGCTTGGCCTGGGGACCTGGGACGCGCACGGCTGCCTCAACCTCTCGCCGGTGTGCACCGGGACGACGGGCGACATCTGGGCCCCCGGCGACATCACCAGCCCCTCGAAGAAGACCTACATCTTCGGCAAGCCACCCCTCATCGCCGAGGCCGGCCCCAACCTGGGAGCCATCGTGAAGCAGACCATCCCCATCACCGGCTCGTACACGGGCGGCATCCCCGCCCACACCTGCACGTGGTCGGCGCCCGGAGGGAGCTTCACGCCCGACCCGGTGGACCCCACCGGCTGCATCGTCGCGGCGAAGTTCACCATCTGCGGGCCCATCACGGTGACCTTGACCGTGCAGGACAGCAACCTGCCCCCCACCACCGCCACCGACACCACCATCGTCGTGGTGACGGGCTGCATCATCGACCCCGTGGTGGAGTTCGTCGACGTCTATGCGCAGCCCATCCAGCCGGCCGGCGCGCCACCGGTGGCGCCCAAGAAGCTCAACAGCAACGGCCCAATCGTGCTGGAGACCGGCCTCGGCCAGCCCCGCGCGGAGTGGGGCCTCGAGTGGAGCGGCCTCACCGAGGCCGACAACGGCTACTGGATGCTCACCGCGCAGTGGTTCGACAAGGTCGTGCAGCAGGCCCCTATCGCCAACGCGACGGTGAACATCACCATCGCTCTGCCGCGCATCGCGCCGAGCCAGTCCTCGTTGGGCTCCGAAACCGAGGAGGGCAACACCCTCCCTGGCGAAGAGGACGTGGATCCCTGCTCGGCGGCCGCCAACTCGGGTGAGCCGGACCTTGACGGCGACGGCATCGTCAACGGCTGCGACGATGACATTGACGGCGACGGATGGCTCAACTTCGTGGACAACTGCGTCTATGTCTTCGACCGCGAGATGCTGGACCACGACCGCGACGGCAAGGGTGACGTCTGCGACGACAATGACGACAACGACGTCCGCCTGGACACCAAGGACAACTGCGTCTTCGACGCGAACCCCACGCAGGAGGACCTTGACGCCGACGGCCTAGGTGACTTCTGCGACGACGACCGCGACGGCGACACCGTGGCCGACATCCTCGACCACTTTCCCGACGACTCCTCCGAATGGCTTGACTTCGACCACGACGAGCTCGGCGACAACCTCGACCCCGACGACGACAACGATGGCCTTGGCGACGAGTTGGAGGACGCCTATGGTGGCCACAACGCGGCTCGGCTCCAGGTGGGTGGCCGGGATGGCGCCAGCCTCGACTCCGCCAAGGAATCGCCCGGATTGGGCCTCCTCGCCGGCCTCGTCGCGGTCGCCCTCGCCATGCTCGTCGGAAGGCGGCGGTAGGGACGCCCGGAGTCGGGTCCCCGTATGAGGGAGGAGACCCGGAGGCCGCGAGGAATGCGCCGCGCGCCGTGAAGGCGTGGCTGTTCCATTGAATACAATTTGCGAGATATTTGTGATTCCCAGGAATACCCTACGTCAGGCTCTTAACGCGACCTGGGCATGGCCAAACGTCAGGTCCCATGGGTGCACGCGTCTGGCTGGCGGTTCCAAGCCTCGTCCTGTTTGCCGCAGCCGCAGCGCTGGTGGCGGCGTCCGCGTCGGCCCAGTTCGAGCCCCTGCAGGTCGACCCGCTCTCGGGGGAGGTACCAGGAGGAATCGGACCAGTGCGGGCTCCCCCGGAGGGCCATCCCGCCCTCCCAGGCCCCCAGGAGACCAGTCTGTTCGACCGGCTCGGCGGCCCCCCGCAAGTGGACCCCCTCCCACCCCAAGACTGCTTGATGCGGGACCTGCTGACCTCGGACCGGGCCGGAGCCTGTCTAGGCGACGTCGAACCTCTCCGCGCGGAGCCTCCCTACTTTGACGGGCCTCAGCCCCCGCAAGGCCCCGAAGCCACGGCGCCCAACGAGACCGTCGAATCCACGGCGGGTCCCGATCCGGAGGCAGGCCTGGTGGGAGAACTGGTGTCCGAGCCCTCCGGCGTCTGGGTCAACGAAGCCTTGGAGCCGGAAGCTCCGCCTGAGGCTTCGACGCCGCTCCCCGACGAGTCGCTTCCTGAAGCGTACGGAGCCGGCGCTCCGACTGCCCCGGCCACGGCCTTCTCGGGTCCGCCAGCACCTTCCTTCCGGCTCCCCGGCATTCTCTTGGTGGCGGGAGGATTCCTGCTGTGGCGCGCCGTCGCCTTTGCAGCCCCCCTCTTCAGCCGCCTCAAGGGCCAGCAGGCCAGGGAACAGGAGGTGCGTGCAGCCATGCTGCGACTGGTGCGCCGCAACCCCGGCATCCACGCGGCGGAGATGTCCCGCTGCCTCGGCCTCAACGAAAGCCACACCCGGTACCACTTGGGGGTCCTCGAGCGGTTCAACCTCGTCCGCAAGGAGAGGGTGCACAAGTACGCGTGCTACTTCCCCGTGTCGGGTGCCGCAGCGCACCCCGACGGCCGCATGGTGGCGATCCTGAAGGCGGGACGGGCCCGCCGCGTGCTTGCCTTCGCCGCCGCGAACCCGGGCGGCGCCGTCTCGACCCTCGAGCGGCAGGAGGGACTCCCCCGAGGCGCCTTCGACTACCACCTCCGGCGCCTTGCCGCCGCAAACCTCCTTGAGGTGCGCCGCGACGGTGCCCGGCGGCGGCTCTTTCTGAACGCGACGATGGGCACTGCAGGACCCCGGAGCGGCCAGATCCTCGCGACCTCGCGGGTGCCGTCGGAGGGGTCGCCGGGCAATCCGCTCAAAATTCAGGAGAATCCCGCCTAACAACCCCATAAGCCAGGGCCGGGTCTTCTGCACCACCCATGGCCGTGACACCCCAGGGCCGCGCCCGAATCCAGGCCGTCCTCGCCGCCACGCTGGCGGCTTCGTTCATCTTGGGCTTCGCCCCCACCGGCCGCGCCCACTCGGAGGACGTCCCACCGCAGACCGGCGGCCACGGCGACGACGTGGACGAGAGTGGGTTCTGGAACGTGGTCACCGGTTTTGCCACCAAGACCGGTTTCCGCATGGTCTTCGCCTGGGACTCTGACGAGCCGATCCAGCCCCTCGTGGAGTGGGGCTACGACCCTGACCAGATGGACAAGGTGGCCCGCCCCGTGGGCGACGTCGTGGACACCGCCGGAATCGTCTTCCTCGACAACTACGACCTGCCGAGGGGCAACAAGACGGAGGTCTTCTTCCGCTTCGTGGACGAGTCGGGCGGCGCCTTCGCGACCAGCCCCCCCGACTCCAGCCCCATCCACAGCTTCGTGCAGGGCAACGCCATGCAAAGCGACACCCACGACGACGTCTACGAGGTCAACGTGGTCGTCGCCCTCGACTCGGAAGCCCTCCCGAGCGAGGTTCCCGCCGACCTCGGATTGGCCGACCTCGTCCAAGGCATCGACATCTTCGCCGAACGGGTCTGGGACTACACCGACGGCAACCTCCGCATCGCGAGCGTCCTCATCATGGACCGCATCCACAGCTACCCCACCGGACCGCTCGACGCGGCGGGCGGGGCCGCCGGCATCGTGCAGGCCGGCGGCGAGCCCATAACCTGTGGCCTCCCAAGCGCCACGGCAGAGGGTATGCAGGTCGACCACACCTTCCCCGACTTCATCATCGAGACCTCCCCCCCGTTCGACAGCCACACCTCGAAGAACGACGCCAGCGGCCCCCTGATCAAGTCGTCCTGCTACGGCTTCTACGTCGGCCGCGACGGATGGCTCTACGCCAACCCCTGGACCCCCGCCGACCTCGGCGCCGTCTTCGCGCACGAGTTTGGGCACTACGCCCTCAACCTCGACGACCTCTACCCGACCGGGTTGCCGGGCGACAGCGGGGCCACCTGTTGGGAAGGGACCTCGGGCACGCCCGGCGACGGCTCCAACTGGGACGTCAGCGTCATGCACAACGGCTTCCGCTGGGACGGCCAGCGTTGGGTCGGCAGCGAGCTCGACAGCGTCCAGACCCCCTGCTCCAACATCGGGACCGCCACCTACTCCTGGAACCTCTTCACCAAGTGGTACCCCGAGGTCCCCCTGATGCGAAACGGCAACGGCCGCCCCAACCACTTCGACAGCGACTACCAGGTCATGCAGGGCAACCCCGACGGCGGCGCCCTCGACGTCTACGTCCTCGACCGCGAACCCGGCCTCTCCAAGCTCCAGCACGTCCTCGCCCCTCCAGTCCTGCCTCCGCCCCCGGAGCCCCACCCGACCCTCATCATCGAGCGGCCGACGGAGGGCCAGGCGTTCGCCGTGGACCGGGTGGACATCTCGGGCTTTGTGGACCGCGGCTACCCGGACCTTCCGCTTTCCGTGGACGCCCACGGGCCCTACGCCGCCAAGGTGGGCGAGGAGGTGATCCTCATCGGCAGCGCTGCCAACGGCATCGGTCCCTATGAGTACCTGTGGACGACGTCGGGGCCGGCGACCTTCGCCGACCCCACGGTGGGCATCACCAAGGCTGTCTTCACGGGGGAAGGCACGTTCCAACTGCAGTTGCAGGCGTGGGACCGCGGCGACAACGACCCGTTCAAGCCCAGCAGCACGGCCACCGACGTCGCCACCATCACCGTGGTGCCCGCCGAACCCGAACCCGGCCCGCAGGGATGCCCCCCTCTGGGAGGCCAGGTCGTGCGACGCGCCTCCGACGGCCAGCCCGCCATCGACTCGGGAAGCGACACGCTCGTCGTGCCCACCTACGGCTCCCGGCCGGCCGCCGAACTCCTTTGCCTCGGCGCCGATTTCCACACCGAGGACCTCCTGTCCGTGCCTGTCCTTCCCTTGGGCACCAAGCCGGTGCACACCTTCACGTTCCAGCTCCAGGTCCTCGACAAGGACTCCGTGCATACGCAGCCCCGTAACGGAGTCCCCACCGGCTCCATCTCCGGCAACGTCTACGAGCCCTACCTCATCACCTTCACGCCGAACTTCGGAGACGACCTGCGGAAGGGCGTCCCGCAGTGGATCTTCGTGAAGTGGGACCGCACGCCCGACGTGACCGGCAGGCCCGTGGACCGGTTGACGGCGTGCTGGCTGGTTCTCCCCCCGGGCCCCCAGGTGGCGGGGGCGCCGACGGTCCAAACCTACGACTACGACCAGTGGGACTGCGACCCCAGCCGCACCGCCGCGGCGAGCTGGACCGCCGAAACCCTGCAGGTCAGCTTCGACATGGACCGCGAGATCGGGCAGGCCGGCGACGGCGACAAGTTCGAGAACGTCTACGCCCGGGCCCACTTCCGGAAACTCGACGTCCAGACCTCCGGGAGCCTGACATCGCTAGGTCCGCAGTGGGGCGGATACGTTCTGGACGTCGTACCCGACAGCAAGGACGGCTTCGTCCGCTTCGCCGGCCCCGGTTCGCTGCAGACCCCCTCCCTCGCGCCTCCACCGACCGGGTTCCCCTTGGGTCCCAACCCCGAGAAGGTCACCGTCGAGGGGGAGTTCGGGTCGCGCGGAGACCCCGAGGTGGTGGACCCTCCCGGCGACTCGCCGTACGCCGCCCTCGACATCATCGGCGTCTGGGTCCAGGACGACCTCGTGGACCTGCCCATCCCGTCCGACACCTTCACCCTCGTCATGCGGGTCGCCGACCTCGACACGGCCGTCGGCGCATCAACCACGGGAGCCGTCCCCGTCGTAGGCCAAGGTTTCCTCATCGGGCCGCAGCTCCAATGGACATTCTCGTTCTGCATCAACAGCAGCAAACAGTGCTACAGCATCGATGCCTACAACGACGCCGTGAAGGGAGAGCGTGCGGTGACGGGCGCCGCCGGCTTCTGCTACAGCCCAAGCCCCGAACCTGCGGTGTTGACGAAGTTCCTGCTCGACGCCGACGAGATCCACGTCCGCGTCCGGGCCGACTGGCTCGATGTGAGATCCGTGTCGGGGACCTTGGCGACCTGCAGCATCAGCGAAGGCGGCGCCTACGCCAAGTGCGGGACCCGGCTGTACAACTTCCGTGGCGTGACGGATATGGTGCTCTGGTTCGGCATCATCGGGATCCCCATCCGGGCGAACGCCCCCGAGACCAGGGCGGTCTTCGACGGCACGGCGGTGGGCAAGGACTACACGTTCTGCCGCCCCGACTTCGAGGTGGACGCGGGCTCCGCGCTGCAGGCGACCCGGGGCCAACCCACCGCGATGGGCGGGACCGTGACCGGGGGCATCCCCGCCTACACCTGCACCTGGACGGCGCCCGGCGCCACCTTCACCAACGACCCTGGCGACCCGACCGGGTGTTTCCTTGTGAGCGCCACGTTTGCCATCTGCGGGGAGATTCCGGTGACCCTCACCGGCCAGGACTCCTACGCGCCCCCCAACGTGGACGCCGACACCACGTCGGTCCAGGTCACAGGGGCAAGCTGCGACGAGGCGGAGAGCCTCGAGTACGTCGAGATCCTCGCCACCCCCATCCAGCCCTCCGGTGCGGCGCCCGTCGCCCCCCTGTCGCTGGCCAAGATCCCGGTGCAAACCAGCCCCGGGGACCCACGCGAGGCGTGGAGCTACCTGTGGTCGGGCCTCACCCCGGAGTACGACGGGTTCTGGAACGTCACGGCGAAGTGGTTCGACCGGGCGCTCGGCGACGAGCCGCTCGCGGCCGACACCGTCAACATCACCATTGG
>DATDQC010000005.1:0-4236 GCA_035292455.1 Thermoplasmatota archaeon | reverse complement strand
GAGGCGTTGCCGGCCTGCTCCGTCCAGGCGACGTAGAGGTTGCCCGCGGCGTCCACGTCGGCGAACGCGACCAGGTAGGTGGCGTTGCCTTGGGTGGCGTGGACGACCGAGCGGGTGAAGGTGGCACCCCGGTCGTTGCTGACATGCGCAGTGACGTCGTCAGGGATGCGCGCCACCACGAGGGTGCCGTTGGGTCCCATGCCGATGCCGCCGGCGAAGCCGCCGCCCGCATCCAGGACCACGGTCTGGGTCGGGAAGGTGCGGCCGCCGTCGGCGGAGACCGCCACCCACATGCCCGGGGCGCTCGATTCGCCGGCGAGGTGGTTCCAGGTCACCGCGACCAGCTCCTCGGGGCCGGCCGCCACCCATTCGCGGTCGCCGCCGGGGACCACGAAGGCGGCGGGGTTGCGGACCTCCCACGTCCGGCCCTGGTCGGTCGAGCGGGAGACCGTAGTGCTGGCGAGGGTGAGGTCCACGAAGTAGGCGCGGCTTGCGGCGTCCACCGCGAGGTCCCCTTCGGCGCCAAACGGCAGGTTGCTGACGCCGGTCGCGGGGTCCGCGAAGGGGATGTGGACGAACGTCGTGCCGTTGTCGCGCGAGACCCAGAGCAGGCTTCCGTGCGAGCCGGCGCCGCGCGCAGCGGTGACGTAGATGGTGCCGTCCGCGGCGACCTCCACGGAAGGCTCGAAGCCGACGTCGATGAACTCGTCAATGCCGGTGGCGACGCCGGTGACCTCGCGGCGGTCTTGGACCTCGAGGGTCCGGACCACGGTGGGGCCTGGGGTGGGCGTCGGGGAGGGGGTCACGGTGGGTTCGCCACCCGAGTCGTCGCCGCCGAAGCAGCCGGCGATGAGGGTGAGGGGCAGCAGGAGGGCGAGCCAGGGCAGGCGCATAGGGAGAGCCCCACCTTGGCCGCCATTTCAGGATTGTGGCGGCCGTCTGCCCGTCCTAGTTCGTGAAGGGAGTGGCCAGGTGCAACGGCCCCTCGTAGCGGTACACCGCCAGGCCGCCGTAGACGTCGCCGCCGAGGATGTGGGTGGCGTCGGCCCACCAGGCGTCGAAGGCGAGGGGGGCAGGGCCGAAGACGTCGAGGCGGTTGGGGAAGGCCAGGCCGGTGCGGGTCGCGTTCACCAAAGCGTAGCCGACGCTTCGGGGGTGGAGGAGGTTCTCCCCGTCGTGGACGTCGATGACCCAGAAGCCGGCGTGGTAGCTCGCCAGCGCCACCAGGCCGTTGGCGGTGTCGAAGTAGTGCGGTCCCAGGATCCCCGCCTCGCTGGTGAGTTCGCCAGGGAGTTTCCACGATGACAGGTAGGTCGGGTGGGCGGGGTCGGTGGTGTCAATGAAGGTCAGGTAGCCGGAGTCCGCCTCCGCCGCGATCTCCGGCTCGGCGACCGTGACGTGGCGGCCGGCGATGAGGTGCGGGAAGGGGCGCGCCATGTGGATGTCGCGGTAGGTGGCGGGTCCGAAGTCCACCGTCTCGCCGACCTTGACCGGGTGGGCGGGGTCGGAGACGTCGAGGATGACCACGCCGAGGTCCCAGTAGGCGAGGTAGGCGTAGGCGCGGCCCGTCAGCGGATGCACCTGGATGGAGACGTCGTGGGGGACGAGGTCGCCCTGCCCCACGATCTGCGCCTGGGCGTTGGGGTCGCGGTACTCGGCCAGCGTCTTGAGTTCGGCCAGGGAGCCCGACGCCTGGAGTTCCAGGATGACGAGGCGCTGCATCGTGGGGGGGTGGGCGTTCTGGAAGTCGTCGCGGTAGAGGTAGCTGTAGGCGTTGGCGAACACGATGTGGCGCCCCGCGATGTTGGCGTAGGTGATGGAGTGGGGGCCGTCGAGGAGGAGGGGCGTGAAGCCGGCCCAGCGCGGCGCCGTCTTGTCGGTGAGGTCCACGATGTGGATGCCGCGCGGGCTGTTGGCGAGCGGGTCGGTGGCGGAGGGCACCTCGATGGAGAGCGGGAAGCGCTGGGTCTCCCAGAAGCCCCAGTGCCCGTCGTCGGAGACCTCGATGTCGGGTTCGTAGCCCGCCTCGAGCTTGAGGTAGCCGACCTGCTTGGGGCGCTCGATGTCGGCGACGTCGAAGACGACGAGGCCTTGGTCCGGCCCGGTCCGGCACAGGTAGGCGTAGCCGCCCTTGACGGCGGTCTCGACGAAGAACTCCGTCTCCTGCCGCGCCCGCCCCTCCTCGCCGGTGAGCAAGGCGGTGCGCTCCAGGTTGTAGGAGCCCTGGTGCAGGCTGGGGTCGAGGTGGTCGTGCCCCTCGACCACGGGGGCGCCGATGGCCCTCTCGATGGCGCCGTAGTCCACACTGTCCGAGTCCCCGCCCGACAGGCAGCCGGCGACCAGCGCGGCGATGGCGAGCAGGGCGATGGCGGGGGCCTTCACGACGCGCCGACGAAGGGGCCCCGGCTTAGGGTTTGCGGCCAGCGGGCGGACGGCATCCTTTTGGAGGGGCAACCCCGCTTCCGCTACTGGCGATGCTCTCCCGACCTGAGGCCGTGCGCACCGGGGTCCCCCTGGTCACCCTTGAGGGTGGGCGCCTGCTCGTCCGAGAGTTCGCGGTGGACGACCCCCGCGTGGTCCGTTTCCTCCAGGAGGTGCCACCCGAGGAGCGTCTGCCCACGCTCGTGCGGGCCCTCACCATCGGCGTCCTCTGCCTGGAGCGCGCCTCCACCCAGACCGACGTGGACTTCCTGCGGCGCGAGATGCAGGGCATGGTCGGGGAGATGCAGAAGGTGGTGGGGGAGTTCGGAACCTCGCTGGTGAAGCAGGTGGGCACGGGCGACGGCCAGGCCCTCGCCCCCGTCCGGCTCCAGGTGGATGCGGCGCAGAAGGTCCTTCAGGAGCGGCTCATGGAGGTGCGGCGCCTCCTCGCCGAGGAGATGGACCCGGCGCGCACCACCTCGACCATGGGGCGCGCCCTCAAGGTGGTGCAGGACCTTCTCGACCCGCAACGCGCCGACTCCATCCAGGGCCGCCTTGCCACCGCCATCCAGTCCGCCACCGGCGAGAAGGGGCAGCTCGCCGCCACAGTGAAGCAGGCGGTCGCTGACGCCATGAAGCCGCTCGCTGATCGCGTGGACGGCCTCGTCAAGGAGATCCGCAAGGAGGAGGCGGTGCAGCAGGCGGTCGCCGAGGTGGTGGACTCGACGCCCATGAAGGGTCCCGTCATGGAGTCGCGCGTCGTGGAGACCCTTGCCGCGTGGGCCGCCATCACGGGCGCCCAGGTCCAGCACGTCGGCGGGGACAACCGGCCCGGCGACATCCTCCTCACCGTCCCCTCGGTCTCCGCCTCCGGCCGCGAGGAGACCATCGTCATCGAGGTCAAGGACCAGGAGAAGCGCGTCGGGCGTCAGGCCATCGGCGAGGCGCTCGACGAGCGCATGCGCGAGCGCGGCTCCCACGCCGGGCTCTGGATTGCCCGCGACGAAGGGGGCCTCGCCAAGGAGATCGGCGACTACGCCGAGGGGGCGGGGCAGAACGGACCCTGGATTGCCACCGTGGAGGCGAACCTCATCATGGCGGTGCGCCACCTCCGGGTCCTCATGAGGCTGGCGTCCCTCCAGGCGACGCGCCCGGACCTCGACCTTGCCGCGGCGCAGGGTGGCATCGAGCGCGTGCGGGCGAGCCTCAAGCGCTTCCGCACCATCAACACCGAGGCCGGGACCATCCACGCCAGCGCCAACTCCATCGAGCAGACCGCGCGGACACTCCGGGGCGAGGTCGAGGCGGCGCTATTCGACGTCGAGGGCAGCCTCCGCATCCCGCCTGCATCCCGCCGCGCCCCCGGCCAGGCGGCACTTCCGGCCGACAGCGGCGACGGTTAAGCTTCGCCCCGCGCCCAAAAAGGTAAGCGCGAGGCTGTGGTCGGGGCGGCGTGGACGAGGAAGCTGCCGTCGAGCGGGCGACCCGGAACGGCGCCTCCTACGCCGAGGCCCGCGTGGAGACCGTGGAGGAGGGGCGCATCTCCGTGGAGGACGGCGAGCTCCGCACCCTGGTCGCAGGCAGCGAGACGGGCTTCGGCTTCCGGGTCCTCGTGGACGGCGCGTGGGGCTTCGCCTCCTCCAACGACCTCTCGGCGGACGCCTGGCGGGGCGCCGTGGATTCCGCCGTGCGGCTTGCCCGCCGCTCCGCCGGGCAGGGCAGGGCCGTGCGGCTGGCCGACGCCCCGGTCGAGCGCACCACCGAGGTGTGGCGGCCGAACCAGGACCCCCGCGACGTCGCGGTCGAGGAGAAGCT
>DATDQC010000004.1:0-7948 GCA_035292455.1 Thermoplasmatota archaeon | reverse complement strand
CCGGAGGTCCTCCGAGCCGATGCTCCGCTGCAGGGTCTCCACCTTCTCGATGCGGCGCGCGTGGGGGGTGTCGAGGTCCCCGATCTCGGCGAGCTCCGCCTTGCGGTCCGGCAGCGCCTCCTCGAGCGTGAGGCGGCGCCGCTCCCCCTTCGGCCCGAGCCGGCCCACGAAGACGAACTCCGCGGCGTAGCAGGTGCGGGCCGAGGCGACGGCGATGCCGAAGGGGTCCTCGGTGTGCGCGACGAGGCGGACGTGGGGCGCCACGGCGTGCACCGCGCGGCGCTCCGGTCCCTTCGCCTCCTGCACCGCGTCCGGCATCGCGGCGCCGAGCCTTTCTGCGGGTTTGAAGGTTGGGCCGGGGGCGCGGCAGGGGGTCGTTGGCCCCCTCACCCTTAAATAACGGGCTGAAGTGAGAACCGTCCGTGCCCAAGGAAGGAGTGCCCGAGAAGGAGCCCGTGGCGGACGCTCCGGAGGAGCCCGCGGAGGTCGACGAGGCGGTGCTGGTCGCCGAGGAACTTGAGGCCGGCGCCGACGAACCGCTGCCCCCGGGGCCCGAGACGGGCATGGAGTCGGACGAGGCGGTGGGCCGCTACCGCATGCCCGACTCCCGCAACCACGAGATGTTCGCCATCGCGGACCAGCTCATGGGGGCCTCGAAGCTCCGCGTCATGTGCGAGGACGGCAAGTCCCGCATGGCCCGCATCCCGGGCAAGATGAAGCGCCGCATGTGGATCAAGCCCGGCGACCTCGTCATCGTCAAGCCGTGGGACTTCCAGAACGACAAGGCCGACGTCAAGTACCGTTACGTGCGCACCCAGTCCGCCAACCTGAGCCGGCGCGGCAAGATCCCGGAGCTCCTTGACGTGGGGTTCTGATGCCACGCGGGGCGACGCCGCGACACTCCTGCCCTGGGGTTGACCAAGCTCGCGCCATCGGTGGCCTCTGACCATGCCCATGGGCGACGACGAGGAGCCCCTGCTGGCCCTCGACGACGAGATGCGGAGTATCTCCTCCAACGACGAGTGGGTCTACCGCCAGGCCGACCGCCTCGCCGCGCGACTCCCGGGCCGCAAGGGCCACGACCGCCGCACCGAGGGGGAGGTCTTCGACCAGCCCACGTTGATGACGCTCCACAAGTTCCTCACCCACGGCGTCCTTCGAAGCCTCGACTTCCCGGTCTCCACCGGGAAGGAGGCCAACGTCTTCCGCGGCACCGCCCCGTCGGGCGCCTTCCGGGCGGTGAAGATCTACCGCGTCAACACCGCGACCTTCAAGCACGTCCTCAAGTACATCCAGGGCGACCCGCGGTTCCAGGGCGTCTCGGGCGACAAGCGCTCCCTGGTGCACGCCTGGTGCCAGAAGGAGTTCCGCAACCTGCTGCGCCTCCGGGAGGCCGGCGTCAGCGTCCCCGAACCGATGAAGGCCCTCGGCAACGTCCTCGTGATGGAGTACCTCGGCAAGGCGGAGGGGCCGTGGCCGAGCCTCAAGGCGACCGCCCCCGTGCAGGACGCGAGGCGGATGTGGGACCTCCTCGCCGACGACGTGGTGCGCTCCTACAACGAGGCCCAACTGGTGCACGCCGACCTCTCCGAGTACAACATCCTCGTGGAGCGCTCCGACGAGCCGCCCGAGGTCCGGCGACCCCGCATCATCGACGTCGGCCAGGCGGTCCTCCACAGCCACCCCATGGCCCGGGAGTTCCTGGAGCGCGACCTCCACAACCTGGTGCGCTTCTTCCGCGCCCAGGGCCTCGATGTGCAGGCCAGCGACATCACGTCACGGTTCAAGGCCCCGAAGAAGAAGGGGGAGGACGAGGAGGCATGACGGTCTTCCTGCGCGTCCCCGTTGACCGGCTCGGCGTCATCATCGGGCCGGGGGGCGAGATGCGGCGGCAGCTCGAGGAGAAGAGCGGCATCCAGATCGAGGTGGACTCCGAGCACAACGAGGTCGCCCTCCACGACGAGGCGCCCGGCACGGACCCGGTCATGCTCCTCAAACTGCGCGACGTGGTGCGCGCCCTGGCCCGCGGCTTCAGCCCCGAGCATGCGATGCGGCTCTTCTCCGACGAGTTCTACTTCGAGATGGTGGACATCCACGACTACGTCGGCAAACGGAAGGGACACGTCCGCCGCCTCACCAGCCGCATCGTCGGCACCGAGGGGCGCACCCGCCGCATCATCGAGGAGATGACCGGCTGCCACCTCGCCATCTACGGCCACACCGTGGGCATCGTCGGCGACCTTGAGGGGCTCACCTCCGCCCGTGAGGCGGTGGACATGGTCCTCCAGGGCTCCGAGCACGCCACCGTGTACCGTTTCCTGGAGAACCAGCGCCGCCGGCAGCGCAGCAAAGAGTTCGGAATCTCCTAGCCCCCGACCCGGCGGCTGCCCGCGGCACCGGTTCGCCGTCGCGTCCCGTGTGGGCATCCGCAGATGGCCGGGTGCGCAGCAGCGCGGACGGCTTTTCTCCGGCTGACGCATTCGGCCGGATGATTACGCAGATTTCGCAGATTGCGATTTGAAAGGAAACCAAGATTGGGATCGCGTTCATCCATGAAATCTGCGTAATCTGCGGCCTCCCTCACGGAGACCTGGCCGGAAAACCGCCTCGTAAGGTGAAGAGCCGTCAAACCGGTTCCGACCTGTGTCCGACCTCTCTTTATGGCGCCGAGCACTCGCCGCGTCGTGCCAAGCGACCCTGGCGGCCCCGACGCCGCCCCCGCAGCCGCCACTCCAGCCGCCCCTCTGCCCGTCACCGCCGCCGAGCTGCGGGCCGCCGCGGCGCTCCTCCTGCTCTTCGTCGCCAACTTCCTTCTCGCCATCGTCTTCGCCCAGCCCTTCTTCGACGCCGGGCTGCAGGCCTTCAAGGACCCCGAGAACGTCGGCAACTCCGTCGGCTACCTCGTCCTGGTCCTCGCCTTCACCTTCCTCATCCTCTACATCGCCAAGAAGGGCAAGAAGTGGCTCATCCGCGCCATCATCCTGGGCGCCGTCGCCTCGACCGTCGGCTACGTCGTCTACCCGGTCCTCTACATCACCCTCGGCTGGACCTCCGGGGCGGCGCTCGGGGTCGCGCTCGCCGCCGCCGCAGCCGCCACTATCGCCCTTGCCGTCCACCCGGAGTGGTACGTCATCGACGCCGTCGGGCTCCTGGTGGCCGCGGGGGCCGCCTCGGTCTTCGGCATCAGCCTCGGCATCCTCCCGGTCATCGTCTTGCTGGTCCTGCTGGCCGTCTACGACGCCATCGCGGTCTACAAGACCAAGCACATGCTCTCGCTCGCCGACTCGGTCATCGAGCTCCGGCTCCCCGTCCTCCTGGTCATCCCGAAGGTGATGGGCTACTCGTTCCGGCGCGAGGCGACCCGGATGCGCGACGCCTCGGCCGACACCAAGGGAGAGCGCGAGGCGATGTTCATGGGGCTCGGGGACCTCGTCATGCCCACCATCCTGGTGGTCTCGGCGCTCCACTTCGCCGAGCCGGGCTGGGGCAGCCTCCCCTCGCTCGGAGCCGCCCTGGGGACCCTGGTCGGCTACGGCATCCTGATGTCCTTCGTCCTCAAGGGCAACCCCCAGGCGGGCCTCCCCCTCCTCAATGGGGGGGCCATCCTGGGCTTCCTGGTGGGGCTCTACGCCGCCACCGGCTCCGTGGCCTTCTGGTGACCCTACGGAGGCCCCCTGGAACCTTCCTGATGAACAAGAAAAGCGTTTAAGCAGCGAGGAAGTCCCCACAGTGGGGACGCACCATGGACTCCGAGGTCACCAACTTCATCAATCTCCCGGTTTACACGCACGGCGGACGCTACGTCGGCGTCGTGCAGAACGTCATCCTGGACCTGCCCAGCCGCCGCGTCGGGAGCCTGCTTCTGACCCGGACCAACCCCAAAATCATCGAGGGGGGCCTCAACGTCGCGGTCCCCTACCGCTGGGTCGTCTCGGTGGGGGACATCATCATCCTGAGCCACTTCCCGGAGAAGGTGGTCGGCCAGAAGAAGGCCGAGGGCGAGGCGGAAGAGCAGGCCGTCACGGCGTGAGCCCTGCGCAAGCGCAGGGTGCTTTCCTCTGCCTTTCCGGGTCCTTTGGCGATGCCTACGTGAAGGCCCTAGAAGTTGTTTCACAACCTCTCGGGGGGGCCTCGGAGTTGTTAGGACGGCGCGGAAAGCTGCGTCCTGACGGAGCCACAGATTTCGCGGAACTCAGGTTTCCCAGAGTCCTCTAGAAGCAGATGATGGGAATCCCAACGGCTTTGACTTGGATGCCGAATCCCAGTACTCCCGTTCCTGCATCGCAAGGGGGGCTGTCGTTGTCCACGGTCACGGGCGTGGGGAAACAGAGACGGTTTCCATCGATAACGACGCCAATCTCGCCATCCTCTTCCGGTACGCCGTCAGATTCGAGGGGCCGTGGGCCACATTCGGTAACCTGGCTGCAATTTCCACCTGAAGGAGACGCGTTCACGGTGGCTCCGAGGCCTTGGGAAAGCGGGTCGCACAGCCAGACGCACGCATTGTGGTCCGCTCCGCTCTGGTCGGTGATGGTGACGCCGTAGGGGCCGAAGGGGACCGGATTGGTGCTGCACGGCTCTGCATCGCACCCGGGTCCGATTCCGACAGGGATGATGACGCCTTGGATGAAGAAGAAGTTGAGGGTGGTTCCGTCTGAACTCTCGATTGCAATCTCAGGGTTGTCGTTGTTGCAGTAGGGGCCGTGGGATTCCCATACGTGGACGCAGACGAACGTGTTCCGCCCGGGGTCGTCGAAGGTCATCTCCGCGCCAAGCGTGATGAGTTCACCACCGAAGGCGTGGTCGTTGCAGGTGTCGAGGCAACCTGTAGCCTGCTCTTCGTGGTCAGCGGGGAACGTGCCGCCGAGGCCGTAAGTGACCTGCGGTGTTCCGACCCAGACGCTGGGGGGTGGGTCGTAGTCGTCGCCCGTGACGGGGAGATCATTCGATCCGCAAGGGTCGCTGCCTGCGCAGGCAGGCGCAAAGACCGCAAGGTTGTCGTCCGTGGCGGCGCCATCGTGCCCCGCGACCGCCACAACGCCAATATCGGCGCCTGGGCCGGGGCAATCCTGGTGGCACGCCGCGGTCGTGTCCTGGACCCCGCCGCCACCGTAAATCTCAAGCCTCACGGATGGCGGCGAGCAGGGAGGGTTGCCGGTCACGCCGCTTGTGCCGACGCACAAGACCTGGTTTTCGTTGCCGTTGATTTCGTATCCGGTTCCGATGGATGCGGGGGGATCGCAGGGCGTGGTGTCGATGGTCTTGCAGTTGGTGCCGGCCACGCCGATGACGATGGGGGTCGTGCCAAGGGCATCGAAGGCGCCGGGGCAAGTGGCTGCGTCGAAGCACCCCTCCACATGGTTTGTCACAGGACCGGAATCTGGGCAGTCTTCCGCCTGGGCGGGCGGTGCCGAAAGCGTCAATGCCCCCCCAAGAAGCGCCATGGGATAGATTAGTGGAAGGAGCCTGCGCATCGTCGAGTCGGTCATGGACGGCGTCACCCCATTGGGCGGGCTTCCAGCCCGCCTGCCAGAACCCCTGGCGTCCGTGCCCCGAGAGGCACCAGGACGCCCAGGATTGGCTAAACGGGCGAAGAGCCCATTTTTTTAAACCCTTCCGAGGATTCCTCCATGTCCCCCATGCTGGCCAATCGGATGACCTCCACCTGGCTCCTCGCGGCCTTGGCCATGGCCTTGACGACCGTGCCCGCCGCATTTGCTGGGCACCCGGTCGAGCAAGGCGGCGCCCCGGCGTACGGTTTGGAGGATGTGCAGTTCGTGGGCTTCGTGTGCACCCCTTGGCCCCACGATGAATTGCTTGTGGCTCCGGTTTATGGCGCCGGACCTGTCTGGATTCAAGGCGCGATGGCGCTCCAGCCTGGCACGGGGGACCCCTTCGTCGCGCCAGGCTCAGTCCAGCGACATCGGCTGGTAAACAACTTTGGACTCGGGACGGCGCCTACCGACGACCCGCGAAACGTCGAAGGCCCGTCGGACGGGGGTGACGACGACCTCTACGTGTCCCTTGATAGCCACGACGGTTTCTTCATCGGCCGGATGGGCCGCATCGTCGAGGATGGGAGCGGACCCGACCTCCGGATCCAGGTCTTTTTCGGGAGCTATTTTACTGGAGGTGGCGACGGCTTTGACGGCTACTGCCTGTATGGCTCCATGAACCCGGCGGGCCCCTTTTACCTCATTGGAGCGGACAATATCTCTCCAGACGACCACGACGGTGGCGCCATTGATTTCGACCTCGGGTACATCTACCAGAGGCTTGCCCCCCAGCCGAGGATGGAGTACTTGGCCGTCTTGGCATGGGTGGGGCACAATCCGCTTCATGCAGACTTCAGGATGACGGATTCTTACGTTTCGGTGGGCGAAGCGGTGTCCTTCGAGGATCGTTCCTGGCAGCCCAGCCCCCACATCACCCGCTGGTCGTGGGACTTTGGCGACGGCGCAACCAGCAGCGAACGCAATCCAAGCCACGCCTATTCGGTCGCAGGCGGGTTCATGGTCTGTCTCGCCGTCCACGATGACGACTTGTGGACTGGGTCCGCCAAGAGGGGCACGCCGTATGACGATTCCATTTGCAAGGTGATGGTCGTCGCGCCGTCGCCTCCTGGCGATTTGCCGGGAATCGGAACGGCTGCTGCAAGCGAGGAGGAGTCCGTTGGCGAAGCCGAGGGGGTCTTTGGGAAACTCGGGCAGGGAGCCTTGGAGGTGGGAGGTCCACCGAAGGGCGACATGGATGCCGACGGAGCTTCGGACATGGTCGACAACTGTGTAACCGTGAGCAACCGTAGCCAAGCCGACCGCGACTCGGACGGCGTGGGGGATGCTTGCGACGAAACTATCCTGATGACTTCCGCTACGGTTTCCGAGCCGCGCTTCCTGCGCAATGACCTCGATGCGGACGGCGATGGCGTGCGCGACCAGGCGGACAACTGCCCGGGTTCCTCCAATTCCTCACAAGACGACCGGGATGGCGACCATCAGGGGGATGTCTGCGACGCGGACGCCGACGGCGACAACTTTGACGAATCCCTTAGCGACAACTGCCCGCTGCTGGCGAACCCCGACCAGCTCGATGCCGACGGGAACGGGGTTGGCGATGCCTGCCAAGGAAGGCCCTACGATACCGTTGCCGTTTGTAGGATGGGGCATTGTGGCCGGGAATCACCCAACAGTCTGGACGGCGGACCCCCCGTCGCGGCGCCAGACGGCTCGGTCGGCTCGACCGTGGCGGGAGCCGCGGGGTGGGTCCCGTTGGCCGCTGTGGCTGCCGCGGGAGGCCTTGCAGAAGGCCTTCGTCGGCTCGTCCGCAGTCGGCATCCCCCGTAGGAACAGACCATGCTGCGGCGTCGCTGACATCCCAAGCGTTTTTGAGCCGGCCCCCGTCGGCCGCGCGTGGTCCAGGACCTCATCGCCCGGCGCCTCCTGGGCATCAAGATGAGCGGCATCCGGAAGATGTTCGAGCTCGCCGGCAAGGACTCCATCAACATGGGCCTCGGGGAGCCCGACTACGAGCCGGCCCCCCACATCCAGGAGGCGCTCAGGGAGGCGGTGGCGAGCGGCAAGAACCACTACGGCCCCAGCCTCGGGCTGCCGCAGCTTCGCGAGGCGCTCGCCCACCGCATCAAGGACTACCGCGGCGAGGACGTCTCGGCCGAGAACATCATCATCACCACGGGCGCCACCCAGGGTCTGATGGCGGTCAACCAGACCTTCGTGGACCACGGCGACGAGGTTCTGGTGCCCGACCCCGGCTTCGTCCTCTACCCGGCGCAGGCCCGCATCTGCGGCGGCTTCCCCATCTCCTACAGCTTGCTCCCGGAGACCGGGTACCAGCCGGACGTGGACGAGATCCAGACCAAGATCACCCCGCGCACCAAACTGCTCGTGATCAACACGCCTGGCAACCCGACGGGGGCGTGCATGGACCGCGA
>DATDQC010000003.1:0-2555 GCA_035292455.1 Thermoplasmatota archaeon | reverse complement strand
AGCGGATGCGGGACCGGGCGCCGAGGCCGCGGACGCCGCCCCGCGAAAGGGCGGACGAGGCGACCTTGGCAACAGGGGGGCCGAAGCGGCCAAATCCCGGGGCTATTTGGCGCCTTCCGTGCAGGTCCGCGTCACCTTCCGCCCACGCCGCCAGGAAGACCGCGCCGTCAGGCTCCCCGCGGGTGCCACCGTGGCGGACCTGCTGCGGAGTGTCGGGGCCTTCGCCGACGGGGCGGTCGCGGTCCGAGGCGGCGTGCCGGTCCCCGAGGACGCCGAGCTCGCCGAGGGGGACGAGATTCTCCTGCTCTCGGCCTTCAGCGGTGGGTAGCCCACCCTTTTTCCACGGGCCGCGGATTGGGGTGCAGTGCCGCCATGGGGATGATGCACGAGTTCCGGGAGTTCGCGGTCCGCGGCAACGTGGTGGACCTCGCCATCGGCCTGGTGGTCGGCACCGCCTTCGGCGCCATCGTCAAGTCGTTCGTGGACGACCTCTTCATGCCGGTCATGGGGCTGGCGCTCGGCGGCGTGGACTTCGCCAACCGTTACTGGGTCCTCAAGGGGGGCGGATCGCTCGCCGGCAACGAGACGGTGACCCAGGCGCGCGAAGGAGGGGCCGTGGTGATCGCCTACGGACAGTTCGTCAACCTGATCCTCACCTTCGTCATCGTGGCGTGGGCGGCGTTCATGCTGGTGAAGGCAGTGAACCGGCTGCGCCGCCCGAAGGGGGTCCCGCCGGGTGCGCCCACGACCCGCAACTGCCCGCGCTGCGACTCCCTCATCAGCAACCGGGCGACCCGGTGCCCCAACTGCACGAGCGACGTCTAGGCCGCTCGGCTACGCCACGAACCAGGCGGGGAGCTCGTTGAGACCGACCGACTCCACCTTGCCCGTTGCTAACTCCTTCACCTGCACGGTTCCCGCCTCGAGGTCGCGGTCCCCCACGACGACGAGGTGGCGCGCCCCCACGGCGTCGGCGTGCTTGGCGGCGGAGGCGGGCTTGCGGCCTAGGAGGTCGATGTCCACCGCGACGCCGGCGCGGCGGAGCGCGGCGGCGGTCCCGGCGACGAACTGCTGCGC
Source organism: Thermoplasmatota archaeon (assembly GCA_035292455.1). Taxonomy (GTDB): domain Archaea; phylum Thermoplasmatota; class E2; order JACPAO01; family JAHFTW01; genus DATDQC01. The sequence goes on along the minus strand of DATDQC010000003.1, from coordinate 1,478 downwards.
CTTTTCTCCGAGTGCCGCGAGGTAGACCACCGGCCCTTCCGACTTGGGAAGTTGGGCGCCTTCCTTCTCAAGGGCGACCAGGGTGCGGTCGAAGCCGAGGCCGAACCCCATCGTCGGGGTGGGCTGGCCGCCGAAGACGCCGGAGAGGTCGTAGCCGCCGCCGCCCAGCAACTGTTTCTCGGCGCCAAGGAGGGGGCAGTGCATCTCGAAGACGATGCCGGTGTAGTAGTCGAGGCCGCGCGCGATGCCGAGATTCAGTTTGACGTTCTCAACGCCGAACGACTTGAGGTGTGCAAAAACCTGCTCCAACTCCTCAATTGCGCGAAGAATTGGATTGTTGGGGTCGCCCAAAACACGATAGAGGTCCGCCAGGAGTGACAAGGCTTGATGAAACGTTGAACTAGTGTGGGTCAGGAATTCAATGAATTGATCGGCTTTTGCATCCGTGAAGTCTTCGCACTGTTCCAGTATGGCTTTCAAGCTGCCGCCGTGAAAGTCTTGTTTGTCAATGAGGCGCAAAGCTTCCTTTCTTTGCTCACTAGATTTGAACTTCCATTGGTCTAGAAGAGCTTGTAGAATCTTGACGTGCCCGACGAAGAACTCGCGGCTCTTCACCCCCGCCTCCCGCATCGTGGCGTCGGCGAGCGCGATGAGCTCGGCGTAGGCGAGCGGGGTGCCCGCCCCGATTTGCTCGCAGCCGAACTGCCAGAACTCGCGGTAGCGCCCCGCCTGCGGCCGGTCGTAGCGGTAGCAGGCGCCGAAGTAGAACCACTTGATGGGCTTGGGGTCGTTGAAGTGGGACTCGTAGTACATCCGCATCACCGGCGCGGTCAGCTCGGGCCGGAGGGTCAGGGCGCGGTCCCCCTTGTCCTTGAAGTCGTAGAGCTCCGCCTTGATGCCCTCGCCCGACTTCGCGGTGAAGAGCTCGAGCTCCTCGAACGTCGGGGTCTGCACCTCGCGGTAGCCGAAACGGCGGAACACGCCCCGCATCTGCGCCCCCACCGCTTCGCGGGCGGCCATCTCGTCGGGACCGAAGTCGCGCGTGCCCCGGGGGCGCTGCATGGAAGCGCGGAGGGGTGCCGGGGGAAAAGTCCTGCCGGAGCGGTGCGGCTTCCCGTCGCGCCTCTTTTAAGCGCCCCCTCCGTCGGACGGTCGTGCGCGGCGCCCTTCGGCTGCTTGCCTTCCCTGCCATCGCCCTCGGCCTCGCCCTGGCCCTTGTCCCCAGCACGGCGGCGGGCTCCGCCACCGACCCCGAGGTCACCGACGACGCCGGCGACCAGGAGCTCGCGGACGCCGGCTTCGACGGCATCGACCTGGTGGCCGCCTGGGTCGAGGCGGAGGGCGCCGACAACTTCACGCTAGCCATCCAGGCCAGCGCCGCCATCGCGGGCGACCCCGGCACGACCTTCGCCTTCGCGTTCCACCTCACGGGGAACGGCACCGAGGCCGTGGCCGGGGCAACGGTGGACGACGCCGGG
>DATDQC010000002.1:0-3320 GCA_035292455.1 Thermoplasmatota archaeon | reverse complement strand
TGGCCGGCGTGGGCGGGGTGCTCGCCGCCCCGCGCGTCGAGCGGGACGACGTCAAGGCCGATCTCGCGGTGCTCCTTGGGCGCCGCCCCGGCGGGCACCACGACCCGCATCGTGCCCTCCAGGGCGGAGGCGGGGTCGCGGCGGCTGGGGAGCGTGAGGTCGAGGTCCTGGTCGGTGCGCACCAGGGGCCGAAGCGGCTCGTCCCCCTGCCTGAGGAGGATGCCCGCCTTCCAGCCGTCGCCGGCTTCCCGCAGGCGGGCCTTGGCGTGGCGCTCCTTGCCCTTGGGGTTGCGGACCTCGACCTTGAACTCGAGCGATTCGCCCGGGGCGGCGGTGGCGCGGCGCGGGTGGATCTTGACCTTGACCCACGGGCGGCGGCCGAGCATGAGGAGGAGGAAGACGAGGAGGACCGCAAGGAGGACGAGGAGGGCCAGGAGGACCAGTTCGGCGTAGTCGCCAAACGGCCCGTCGAAGCCGGCTTTCTCCACCCACGGTGTCAGGAAGTCGAGCCCCTTCGGCGTGGGCTCGCGCACGTCGGGGGCCGGCGGCGCGGGGATGCCCACGGCAAGCGACAGCGCCAGGCTGGAGGTGGCGCCGCGGTCGCTGCCGCCCGTCAGCGTGAACGCGAGGTCGCCGCCTGGGGCGTCGGTGAGCTGGACGGTGAGGGTGACGGTCTCGCCGGCGCCCGGGGCCAGCTCCAGCACGGTGTCGGAGAGGGTGACGCGCGCGGCCGCCGAGGGAGAGGGGGCCGAGAGGCGGACGGTGTCGAGGTCGGTGCCGGTGTTCTGCACCGAAACCTGGTAGACGACGCGGGCGTCGCCGTCCTGCACGGAGACGGGGTCGGTGCCGAACTGGCTGGTCGTGCCCCCTTCGGTCACCGAGGCTCCCTGCAGGGTGAGGAGGACGCCCGCCTGGATGGGCGGCCGGGCGAAGGCGTAGGGGCTGCCGGCGCCGCTGTCGGGTGCGGTGTCGGTCGCGCTCTGGTCGTCCTGGGTCGCCGGGTCGGGGAGGTCGCCGGCGTCGGCCCGGCTGCGGCTCACCACGAGGCCGTCGAGGAGGTCGCCGCCAACCGCGCCGATGGAGGCGAGCGGGACCTCGAGCTCGAGGACCGCGCCGTTCTGGGCCGCGGTGACGCCCGCGACGCCTTCGGCGGCGGTGCCGTTGACGTAGACCGTGTAGCGGGTCCCGTTGGCGGTGCTGGAGTAGAGGCTGGTCGGTCCGGATGCCACCGAGAACTCGAGCACCGTGGCGGTCGCGTCGGTCCCCTCCGCGGTCGTCGCCACCGAGATGAGGACGGCGCCGTCTGCTTCGGGGCCGGCCCAGGCCGCCACGATGTCCACGTCGTCGAAGGCGTCCTCGTTGGGGGGCAGGACGAGCGGCCCGCGCACCACCGTCTGGTCGCTGGCGGGGTCGGAGACTTCGGGCTGCTCCGCCGTGCCCGCGAGGGCGGTCGGGACGAGCGTGAATGCAAGGGCGAAAGTAACGGCGATGGCCAGGCGAGCCTTCATGGCGTCCACATGCCCCCTGGGGGGACGGTTCCGGATGCCCCTTGAATATAAATATTAAAAGGGGAGTGCCAGCGGCGAGACCATGGCCAACGACGAGCTTGCGAAGCGACTGGTGCGCATCCTCAACGAGTTGGAAGAACGGTTCAAGCAGGGCACCATCAGTGTGCGCGAGATGGCGGCCTTCGTGGAGAAGGAGAAGGTCCCCCACCTCGACGGCTACCTGCGCCGCGCCGGCGCCCTCGACTACCAGAGCCCCAAGCGCTTCTTCCAGGCCGGCCCCGACCTCGACACCGTCCGCAAGGCGCTCCAGAAAGGCAACATCCCGCGCGGCCTCGAAGGGCTCCTGGGCGGCGCCTGACCTCTCCGTCCGCCTCCTGTCGCTATTTGAACCTTGAGCGGCGGCCGTAAGTAGCCGTGGGGACGCACAACGGACTTCATGCAGAGTCGGGTCTCACGGGAGGGGAGCGAGGCCATGGCACCCGCCACGGCCACCGTCGTCCTGGTCGCGATTGGCGCCTTCCTCACCGTCCTCGTCTACCTTCTCCTGGAACGCGTGCTGTAGCCGGGCAGCGCAAGGCTCATCCCGCCCCCGCCCCTCCAGGAACATGCCGGGATGAACTCCGGTCCCGGCGCGTCACCTTTTTCGGGCGCGCCGGCAGGCCCCCCGCGGGGGGCCTAAAACCGACTCCTCCAGCGTGCGCCTTGGGCGACACGCCCTTTGCGAACCCCTGAAATAACCCGGCGGCGCTGCGCCGCCAAGGAGCAGATCCAGGACAGCCTGGATGGCAGGATAGAGCCCCGCAGGGTTCTGTCCGCGCGGCGACTCCCTGTTTTCCGTAGCGTGCCTTCTGCGAGGGAACGGTTTATATGCAATCCACCGTCCCGGCGTTCCAACGGAAGGGTCTTGTGCCCTCCCGACCCGGTGGAACCGTGGACTACACCCGCTTCGAGAAGGCCCGCATCGTCGGCGCGCGCGCCCTGCAGCTCTCCATGGGCGCCCCGCCCCTCATCGAGACGCCTCCCGAGGTGCGCGACCCCGTCCAGGTGGCCCTCATCGAGTACCAGGCAGACGCCATCCCGCTCACCGTACAGCGCGCCACGTCCCAGGTGAAACCATGAGTGACGAGATCCTCGCCGACACCCTGCAGAGCGCCTCGAGCGCCCCGCCCGGAACCGAACTCCTGGTCCCCGAGGAGGAGTACCTCACCTCGGGCGTCCACATCGGCACCCAGCACAAGACCGCGGACATGAAGCCTTACATCTTCCGCGTCCGCAACGACGGCCTCTTCGTCCTCGACGTCGCCAAGACCGACGGCGCGGTCCGCAAGGCCGCCGCCTTCCTCGCCAAGTACGACCCGGCGCGCATCCTCTTCGTGAGCCAGCGCCAGTACGGCCAGAAGCCGGTCAAGGAGTGCGCCAAGGCCGTCGGCGCCACCGCCATCGCGGGACGCTTCATGCCCGGCACCCTCACCAACCCCATCGTGGCCGGCTTCATGGAGCCCGAGGTGCTGGTCCTCACCGACCCCCTCGGCGACACCCAGGCGATGCGGGAGGCCATGAACATCGGCATCCCCATCCTCGGCCTGGTGGACTCCAACAACGAGACCAAGAACCTCCAGATCGCCATCCCGGGCAACAACAAGGGCCGCCGCAGCCTCGCCCTCGTGTACTGGCTCCTGGCGCGCGAACTGCTGGTGGCGCGCGGCGCCCTCGCGGACCGCGCCGCCTTCACGGCCACCGTGGACAACTTCGAGGCCAGCCTCTAGGAGGGACCCCGCATGCAGACGGTCCTCTACGCCCCCGCCGCAGGAC
>DATDQC010000001.1:0-2773 GCA_035292455.1 Thermoplasmatota archaeon | reverse complement strand
AGTGGTTCACCGACCTCGCCCAAGCCGCCGACATCCATCTCGCTGAGGAGGCCGCTGGCCGCTGGGGCTGCGGCCACGGCGACCGCGACCGCGTGCTGCTGCGCTTTCCGGGAGGGCCCGCCGTCGCTGTGTGCTCCGCCTGCGGCAAGCGGGCAGGTAACCTCCACACCCGGCTGCGGTCGCGCTACCGCGGCCCCCGCGAGCGCACCCCAGTCGATGTCGAAGTCCTGCGCCCCGACGGCTCGACCCTCGCCCCAGGAGCCGAGGAGCTGGCACTCTACCGCGCCGCCCGCGCCGAGGAGGCCACGGTCATCGCCTCGGCCCTCGAGCAGTGGCGCCGCGGGCACACCGGTCGCCACTACGTCCTCGGGGAGCGCGACTTCGGCGAGGACCTCGAGGCGTTCCTCGGCGCCCTCGGAGCCCGGCCGTGGGAGCGCGAGGCGCTGCGGCGCGCGGTGCCGGAGGGCCACGTGGGGCGGGAGGCGACGGTCGCCGCAGTCCTCGCTGCCCACCCGGGGCGTTTCACGGCGGCCCTCGAAGCGGTCCTGCCGGGCGAGCCAGGCTTCGCGGCCCGCCACCCCGGTGTCGGCCCCCAGGAGCTCCTCCGGCTGGCCCACCTCGAGACCGAGCGCCGCAAGGCGGTGGCCGACCTGCCGGCCCCGTCCGGCCTCGGCCCGGTGGGGGCGTGGGCGGACCGCTTCGTCCGCTTCCGGCGCACCCACAACGAGCGCGAGACCCTCGACCGGCTCCGCGACGACCGCAACGCCCTCGCCATCCCGCCCGGCCACTTCTGGGCCTTCGCGCAGGCACTCGGGGGAAGCCTGGTCGGCCTGGAGCGCCACTTCGACGTCCAGGCGCGCGAGGCCGGCGAGGCGTGGCGCGAGGCGGCGCGGCGCGTCCTCGACGCGACGGGGGCGGCCTACGTCGAAGCGCTCGACCGCTACCTCCAGGAGACCGGTTCCGGCGAGCGGGCGGAAGCCTGAGAGTCTAGAGGGTTTCCCAACCCCCTCCGTCGAACCTGGTTTTTCTGCGCAGGCCAAGCCAGGGCAGCCGCAGGTTTCGCAGATGACCGGCAAGTCGCAATCTGCGTAATCTGCGGTTTACTTTACTCTGCAGCGAAGTGAAACCGGCGAGAATCCTGGACAGGCTGTGAAACCGCCTCTACGCCTTGAGTTGCATCGCGACCGCGGCGAGGCCGGTGCCGCGCCTGGACTGAGCCTCGACCACCTGCTTGGCGACCGCCTCGCCGAGGGTCTGCCGGTGCTCCTCGTAGAAGACGCCGGTCGCCCAGTGGTCCGTCATGGCGGCCTTCATGGCGGCGAACTTGTCCTTGGTGTCGTGCGTGGGCTCGAGGACGCGCTGGTTGGCCTTGGCCTGCTCGTAGATGTCGTGGAAGGTGACGCAGGGCGAGACGACCTGGAGGAAGGCGTAGCCGTCGTGCTGGATGGCCGCCTTGATGAGCTCGGTGAGTTCCTTGACCTTCCCCGAGTAGCCGCGCGCCACCCAGGTGGCCCCCGAGATGATGGCGAGGGCCATCGGGTTCACCGGCTGGTCGGCGGAGCGCTCGTCCTTGGCGTAGGGGGTGGATTTGGTCCGGAGGCCCAGTTCGGACGTGGGGGAGGCCTGGCCCTTGGTGAGGCCGTAGATCTCGTTGTCCATCATGACGTAGGCGAGCTTGGGGTTGCGGCGCGCGGTGTGGACGAAGTGCCCGGCGCCGATGGCCATGCCGTCGCCGTCGCCGCCCACCGCGATGACGGTCTTGTCGGGGATGGCGAGCTTGAGGCCCACCGCGACCGGCAGGCTGCGGCCGTGCACGGCGTGGAAGCCGTAGGCGTTCATGAAGTGCGGGAAGCGGCTTGAGCAGCCGATGCCGGAGACGAAGACGACCTCGTTGGGGTCGAGCCGCAGCTCGGCGAGCGCCTTCTGCATGGCGGCGAGGACCGCGAAGTCGCCGCAGCCGGGGCACCACACCGGGGGCAGGGTGCCCTTGTAGTCCTTGGCGGTGAGCGCTCCGCCGGAGGGGACGGCAGGGCCCGTCGGGGCCGCCGGGGAGGGCACGGTGGGGAGGCCGCGCGGGGCCTCAAGGGGTGCGGCGGGGAGGGTCATCCGTGGACGACCTCCCTGTGGGGCTTCGAGGCCTTGACGTTTGGCTTCGGGGCCTTGGCGGCGAGCAGGCTGTCCATCTTCTCGTAGATCTCCAGCCATGTCATCGGGGTGCCCTGGACCTTGTTGAGCCTTTCGAAGTGCCGGCCGATGTGTTTCCGCAGGAGCCCCTCGAGCTGGCCGGTGTGGTTCATTTCGGCCACCAGCACCTGGGGTGCCGCGGCGACGAGGTCGAGGAAGCCTCCCTCGGGGAGCGGGTGGAGCATCTTGGGGATGAGGTAGCCCACCTTCTTGCCCTCCTCGAGGGCGCGCACCACCGCCTCCTTGGCGGGGCCCTTGGTGCTTCCCCAGGTGACGACGAGGAGGTCGGGGTGCTCGTCGCCGAAGCGCTCCACGGCGCCGGGGTACTTCCAGGCGTCGTCGATCTTGTGCAGCCGCTTGGCGATCATTGCCTCGTGATTGCTGCCGGTGTAGTTGGGGTTGCCGTACTCGTTGTGCTCGAGCCCCTCGGCGACGTGGACGCCGCCCTTCATGCCGGGGACGGCCATGGGGGAGACGCCGTCCTTGGTGAACTTGTAGCGCTTGTAGTCCTTGAGCTCCTCGGCGCTGGCGAGCCTGCGGTTCCACACCGGCGTCCCCTTGAGGCTTGAGATCGGGACGTTCTCGGTCC